>JBBFLL010000002.1:0-182187 GCA_037479045.1 Brevinematales bacterium
CTAATAATTATTTTACTTTTGATTATCTTTTTTATAATGAAAAGCAAGCAAGTTTTAAATTAATTAAGACTATAGAAGATATAAGCCCTTCAAGATTTAAAACATTAATAGAAAATATTGAGAAGATTAATAAAAATACTTCATTACCTTTTTCTTATTCCATAAAAAAAATATATTATACTTTTTTGATTAAAACCGGTAAGAATAGTCAAGATATATTTTATATTGATATTTTAGACTCACTTATTCACGGAAAATATATTAATTTTTCTCAAGTATATAAAAATTTTCTTGCTATTTATAAAAGGATATACTATGATTCTTTTTCTGGCTATAATTTGAGTAATTATTATAAAGAGGCAAAAAGTAATTCATATTTTGTAAGAAATTTTTTGAATTCGACAGCTTTTTTGATGTTAGCTTATCACTTAAATTGTATAGAAAGGGAGGATAGAAGTATGGAAAACTTCAGAGACAAAATTTTGTCTATTTTGGCAAATTTTAAAGAGGAGCTTGAGAGGAAAATTGGAGATGAAAAAGATGATAAAAAGAAAGAAACTCTCAATTTTATAAAGAATAAATATGAAAATATAATTTCATATTTTGAATTAACAAAAAATACAATAAATGATTTACATAGAGCTTTAGTGTTAATTGGAGTTTTGATTGCAAGAATTGCTCAAAAACAGAGTGGAAAGGGACATTCAAATTATCCAATTTTGAATAAGATAAATTTTCAAGGTATGAAACTCAAAGATATTCAAAGACTTTATAATACTATTTGTGAAAAGTTAAAGCAATATAACTTAATCAATCAAAGTAGTAACAATTCATTGTTGGGGCTTATTAGTGAAATAATATCGGCATATCAAAAAGAGTGGGATAAAACAATTTCCAAAGAAGAAAATGTATATTATATAATGAGTGGTTTTTCTATGGGGATTTTATCAACTTATAAGCCCGAAGAAAGTGAAGGCTTAGAAGATGAAACTATTGAAGAAGAGGAAGAAGAATTAACAGAAGATTAATAATAAAATATAAATATTAATGTTAAGGAGGAAATTTATGGCTAAAAAAAGTGAGAGTTCTGTGAAATCTTTAGAAGCTCCAGAAAATGTAGTTAAAGTGAATCATGAATTTTTGTTTATTTATGATGCAAAGCTTTGCAATCCAAATGGAGATCCTGGTAATGAAAACAAACCGAGGATGGATGAGGATAGAGATGTAAATCTTTGTTCAGATGTTAGGCTTAAGAGATTTATAAGAGATTACTTACAAATTTACAAAAAGAAGAAAATCTATGTAACAAAGATTGAAGGCAAACCAGTTGAGCCGAAAGAAGTCTTGAAAAAATTAAAGGAAGAAAAGGATGAACTTGAATTCAAAGATGATTCTAATATAGCTGAATTTTATTTGAAAAATCTTATTGATGTAAGGATGTTTGGTGCGACAATGGCTATAGAAAAAGAACAAATGGCTTTTACAGGTCCTATTCAGATAAATTGGGGTTATTCATTACACAAAGTTTCCCTTTGTAATTCGTATGGAATAACTACAACTTTCAAATCGTCTGAACAGGCTACTCAAAGTTCAATGGGTGAAGATTGGAGAGTAAATTATTCTCTTATAGCTTTTTATGGTAACATTATTGCCCACAAAGCCTGGAACGAAGTTCAAAAAAATGGTACTCTTTTAACAACAGATGATATAAAATTGTTTGATGAGGCTATAGTTAAATCTATACCACTGTTTGCAACAAGGAGTAAGATTGGCCAATATCCAAGGTTTTATTTAAGGCTTGCTTATACAAATAACGAATATATTTATGGAGATTTAAGAAGCCTTGTAAAATTTAAAATAAAACCTTCGGTTGAAGAAAATGTTATAAAAGAAGAAAATATCAGAAATGTATCAGAAATAATTCTTGATGTTTCAAGACTTCAAAAACTGATTGATGAATTAAAAGAAAAAGAAATGTTAGATAGAGACAACTCTTGTTTTTACAAAGATTTAAATCTTGAAACGATCCCAGAAATAAGTTTTTAAATGAGGAGGTATTATGCTTTTTGTAATTGATCCAATCAGAAATTGTGTCTTTACAATAGACGAAAAAGAAAAAAAAGAGGAATTAGAAAGAGGAATACTTAAGAAATACGAGCCCAATGGTAAAATTGAAGTTAGCAAGCTTTACAAGGTTGAAAATTTAATTGTGGAAACCACGTTCAATAGGGAGATTATTTATGATGATTTTGGAAGATAAGGACAAATTTTATATTGACACTAATATTCTTATATATTCTACTTTTTCAAATTGCGAATTTTACCTTAAATGTAAGGAAATTTTAGAAAAACCATTGGGAGTTTATTATATTTCAAATCAAACTATACATGAATACTTTCGAGTTGTAACAAATCCAAGAATCTTTAAAGACTGTTTGAACTTAGAAAAAGCAATTGAAAATATAAGTTTTTTCTTTGATTGGTTTAAGATTGCAGGTAATATTCCATATGGAAAAGATTTTTTGATTATTAAGATGAGGGAATACAAAGTTTCAAGTGAAAAAATATTTGATTTTGCACATTATATGATAATGATAGAAAATCACATACAAAATATAATTACTGTAAACGAAAAAGATTTCGAAAACTTTTATGGAATTAATGTAATTAATCCATTAAAAAAGGTATAAGTCTATGGATAAATTAATTATTTTTGATATATCTGGCCCTTTTGCAAATTTCAGAAAATTCTATACAAATTCATCTTCTTCAACCTACATTGTTCCACCAAGAACGGTTATTTCTGGTTTGATTGCTGGAATTATTGGCAAACCAAGAGATAGTTACTATGAAGAATTTTCTATAGATAATGCAAATATAGGTGTAAAACCTTTAACTAAAGCAAAAAAGTTAACACAGACCATAAATTATTATAACATTGAGATTAAAAATAAAACACTAAGATATCAAGTTCCTATGGAAATTTTAGTTCCAGAGAAAAGAAATGAATTGGTTTCTTACAGGGTTTATTTTTACCATAAAGAAGAGGAAATATTTAATGATTTCCTTAGCCGATTGAAAGATAGAAGATTTATATATAATCCTTATCTTGGAATAACAGAGTTTCTTGCTAATATAAATTTTGTATCATTTTTAGATGATAAAAGTGTGAAAAAAGTAGAAATAAACGAAGAAGATTTTATAGAAGTAGAAGGATGTTTTAACATAAAATATATTATAAAATTGGATACTTCTTCTAATCCACCTGTAGTAGTTAATAGAATGCCAATTCAGTTCAAGGAAAATAGAGAGCTTGATTTGTTTGGAGAGTATATAGTTGAGAAAAATTGTAGCACCATAAAAGTAAAGCTAAAAAAAGAAGCACCTCTATACAAATTAACATACAGTTTTAATGGTGAAACAAAAGAAGAAAATATTATATTTATGGAGTAAGAAATAAATTATGTGTAAATTTTTCTCACATCCTGATAAAGAATTAAAAGAACATCTTGCTTCTGTTGCTGAATTAATGAAAATTAAATTTGACAAAATTGTTTGTTCAGAAGTAATTGAAAATTTGAAAGAACACCTCATTAATATAATAAAAATTACAGGAGTATCGCATGATTTTGCCAAGTATACAAGTTACTTTCAAAAACATTTAAGAAA
This sequence comes from Brevinematales bacterium, assembly GCA_037479045.1. GTDB lineage: Bacteria > Spirochaetota > Brevinematia > Brevinematales > JAOACQ01 > JAOACQ01. The sequence continues at coordinate 3,670 of JBBFLL010000002.1, forward strand.
TAATAACAGAGATGAATTATCAAATCATGGTCTTTTGAGTGCTTTATTTGCTTTTTTCCTTGTAGATAAATACCTTTGTTGTAAAAGCCTGAAAGAAAACGAATACTTAAAGTTTTTACCTTTATTAGTATTTCAGTGCATTAAACATCATCATGGGAATTTAAACAATTTGGATAGAGAAATTAATGATTTAAAGATTAAATTAGATATTTTGCAAAAACAAATGGAAGATATTTTAAAAAATAAAGAAAAAATTACATCTGAACTTAAGAGACTATTGGGAGATATTTTTTGTCAATCTGAAGATTTTGATTTTTTAGAAGAATTTAGTAAGAAATTAAATACAGAAACTCAATATGAAGATTATCCCGTAGAAATAATTTTTGAAATTGGAAAACTGAATTATTGTTTTAATAATAAAATTAATGAGGAATTAAAAGATTATTATTTTATTATAAATCAATATATTTATTCACTTCTGATTTCATCAGACAAGATAGATGCTGCGAGTTTAGAACAAATAAATGTTAATGGGAAAGAATTTTCTTTAGACATTGTGGAACAGTATAAAAATAATAATTTTAATTCAAAGAATAAAATAAAATTTATTATAAATAACGAAATATTCAAATGTAATTTGATTGAAATGAGAGAAAAAATTTATTTCAGTGTTTTAGAAAAGCTTGAAAAAATTGACATAAAAAGAAATAAAATCTTTACAATCACAGCACCCACAGGAACAGGAAAAACAATTACTTCATTTGCTTCAGCTTTAAAGATAAGAGAAAAATCAAATAAACCAGATATGAAAATAATATATTCACTTCCTTTCACAAGTATAATAGAGCAAAACTACGAAGTTATTGAAAAAATTTTAAGTTTAATAGAAGATTTTAAAGAAAACAAAAGTTTGTATTTATTAAAACATCACTATTTTTCAAAACCAGAGTTTAAAGTTGAAAATGAAAAACTACCAGTAGATGAGGCTTTAATGTATATCGAAAACTGGGATAGTCAGGTGGTTGTTACCACTTTTGTACAACTTTTTTATACTCTTATAGGATGGAGAAATAGGGAACTGAAAAAATTCCACAACCTTGCAAATTCAATAATAATTCTTGATGAGGTTCAAAATATACCAGTGAAATACTGGAAACTAATTAATCATATTCTTAAACTAATTTCTCAGTATTTTAACACTTATATAGTGCTTCTTACTGCGACAAAACCATTAATATTTGAAAATGATGAGTCAGTAGAACTTCTTGAAAACCATGAAGAATATTTTAAGAATCTTAATCGTACTAGACTTATTTTTGAAGAAAAACCTATGAAGTTAGATGATTTTGTATGTTATGTAAAAAAAAGAATACCTTGTAAAAATAGCGTGCTGGTAGTTTTAAATACAATTAATTCAAGTAAAGAGTTTATAAAAAAGATTAAAGAAGATAAACTTTTTTCTAAATTTACAAAATTTTATCTCTCAACAAATATAACTCCATTTGAAAGATTAAATAGAATAAAAAAGATAAAAGATTGTCTAAAAAATAATGAAAAAGTGATAGTAGTATCAACTCAGCTTATTGAAGCTGGCGTTGATATAGATGTTGAGATAATTTTTAGAGATATAGCCCCTTTTGATTCAATCATACAATGTGCTGGAAGAAGTAATAGAAATGGCAAACTCAGTAGAGTAGGAGAAGTTTATATTGTTAAATTGATAGATGAAATAGGAAGTCTATTTGCAAAAAAAATTTATGATAGTATATCAATAGATGAGGGTACATTAAAGATATTTGAAGAGAACCCAAATAAGGATGAGAAAGAATATTTAAGTTTAATTAATAAATATTTTGAGATTATGAAAGAAAAAAAGTCAAGTGAGGAATCTAAAAAACTAATAAACTCTTTAAGAGAGTTTTATTTTTTTGATAAAGATTTTGAACCTAAGAAACAACTACCTTTGAGTAATTTTGAACTTATCAGAGAATTACCTTATGAAGTTTCGTTATTTATAGAATTAGATGATGACTCAACTAAAATTTTAAATAAATTTAATGAAATAAAAAAAGAAAAAGATAGGCTTAAAAAATATAATGCATTTCAAGAAATAAAGAGTGATTTTTATAAGTATATAATAACTGTAAGAAAGGATAAAATTGTAGGTGAAGAAATTATTCAGGATGATTTATATTGCATTTCTGAAGAAATTCTTAATGATTATTATGACAATGAAGAAAATGTTGGTATTGGTTTTGATCCAGATAAGTTTGTAAAAAAATGAAAAGTTGCAATCCTCTCACTCCCACACTCTTCTGGTATTACTACATCTGTCCAAGAGAAGTCTGGTTTATGGCAAGGTATATTGTGCCTGAGCAGGATGATACAAATGTTGCCTTGGGCAGGCTTATTAAAGAAGAAAGCTATTCGAGAGAGAAAAAAGAGATAAGAGTGGAAAATATGGTTATTGATGTTATAAAGAGAGAAAAGGAAGAACTTGTTGTATGTGAGGTTAAGAAAAGTTCAAAATATCTTCAAAGTGCAAAAATGCAACTTTTATATTATCTTTATCAATTAAAGCAAAAGGGATTGATTGTTAAAGGGGAACTGTTATTTCCAAAAGAGAAAGAGAAAATCTCTGTTGAGCTTACTGGGAAATCTGAAATAGAAATAAAAAATGCAATAAATAAGATTCAAGAATTAGTGAATAAAGAGAATCCGCCTATTTTGAAAAAGAATACTTTTTGCAAAAGATGTGCTTACAGAGAATTATGTTATGCATAATGAGGTTTAAAATGAAAAAACCAATTTATATTTTTTCTGATGGAGAATTAAAAAGGAAGGATAAAACTCTCTATTTTGAGAAAGAAAGTGGAAAAAATTATATTCCAATAGAAAATACTTCAGAAATAATGATATTTGGTGAGGTTACTTTAAACAAAAGGCTATTGGAATTTTTGACTCAAAACGAAGTTATAATTCATTTTTTCAATCATTATGGTTATTACATTGGTACATATTATCCACGGGAACATCTTAATTCTGGTTTTGTTATACTTAAACAGGCTGAACATTATCTTAATAGTGAAAAGAGGACAAATCTTGCAAAGAAAATAGTTTATGGAGCTGTTGAAAATATAAAGAAAGTTCTGGGATATTACAATTCAAGGGGAAAAGACCTTTCAAGATGCATTCAAGAAATAGATGAGTTACAAGCCAAACTTGATGAGCAATCTGATATCGAACAATTGATGGCAATAGAAGGTAATATAAGAGAGCAATATTATAAGGCATTTGATATCATAATTGAAGATGAAGATTTTTGCTTTGAGAGTAGAACAAAAAGACCGCCACAGAATAGATTAAATACTCTTATAAGTTTTGGAAATTCAATGCTTTATACTACATGCTTATCTGAAATATATAAAACTCATCTTGATCCGAGAATAGGTTTTTTACATACCACTAATTTCAGAAGGTTTTCATTAAATCTTGATGTGGCAGAGATTTTTAAGCCAATAATTGTGGATAGAGTTATTTTTTCATTGTTAAATAAAGGTATGATTAAGGAAGATAATTTTGAAAATAAAATGAATGGAATTGTAATGAACAAAAAGGGAATGGAAATTTTTGTAAAAGAATATGATGAAAGATTAAAAACAACTATTCATCATAAGGGATTGGGAAGAAATGTTTCTTACAAAAAATTGATAAGGCTTGAATTATACAAGATAGAAAAACATATTATGGGAGATGAAGAGTACAAACCTTTTGTTTCGGGGTGGTAAATGTATTTTATTTTAATGTATGATGTAAATGAAAAAAGGGTAGCAAAGGCTTTGAAAACTTGCAGAAGATATTTAACATGGGTTCAGAACTCAGTTTTTGAAGGAGAGCTTTCAAAAGCACAATATGAGAAACTCAAAGTTGATCTTAAGAAAGTTTTAAATCTTGAAGAAGATTCTGTTATAATTTATGAACTTCGAGATGAAAGATATTCAAACAGGGAAGTTATAGGAATATCTAAAAATGAAGTAAATAGTTTTTTTTAAGTCGATGTATTATAATGTAAAAATGTTAGTGGTTCGACAAATTTTTATTTTTATGTAAGAAAAAGAAAAAAATTTTTTTGAAAAATATTGATTCGATAGGAAATATTTGCTAAAATAATTAATAACTGATGAAAATGGATTTTTAGTCTACCTATGAGGAATTGAAACATTAAAATCGTTACTTATAATACAGGTGATAAAAAAGATTTTTAGTCTACCTATGAGGAATTGAAACTTTAAATAAGTATAATAACTTCCCGCCCATCCATCTCATTTTTAGTCTACCTATGAGGAATTGAAACTATATATAGAGAGAGTTTTTTTAAAGGAGGTATATATATTTTTAGTCTACCTATGAGGAATTGAAACAATTTTTGAAAAGCAATAACAAAAAGCCCGATGTTTTATTTTTAGTCTACCTATGAGGAATTGAAACTAAACTTCGAGGTTAAAAACGAGCTAACGAGCGAATTATTTTTAGTCTACCTATGAGGAATTGAAACTTATTTTCTAATGTCGCATTTTGTATGTTTATACTTATTTTTAGTCTACCTATGAGGAATTGAAACTCTGAAAACAAATTAGACCTAACGGGAAAATATGTTATTTTTAGTCTACCTATGAGGAATTGAAACGAATTAAACATTGCTATAATTCTTTGTGTGCAAATCAATTTTTAGTCTACCTATGAGGAATTGAAACATTGTATAAGTTGTGTTGAGATAAAAGTTTTTAAAGAATTTTTAGTCTACCTATGAGGAATTGAAACTCTGAAAACAAATTAGACCTAACGGGAAAATATGTTATTTTTAGTCTACCTATGAGGAATTGAAACGAATTAAACATTGCTATAATTCTTTGTGTGCAAATCAATTTTTAGTCTACCTATGAGGAATTGAAACATTGTATAAGTTGTGTTGAGATAAAAGTTTTTAAAGAATTTTTAGTCTACCTATGAGGAATTGAAACAAAAATACAATGGTCAAAATTGCGAAGTTATTACGAATTTTTAGTCTACCTATGAGGAATTGAAACTCATCAATCTTTAAATTACCAAAAAATTTTATAACAGATTTTTAGTCTACCTATGAGGAATTGAAACAAAGCACTCGATTTGATAATCTCTCTATCTCTGTCAAATTTTTAGTCTACCTATGAGGAATTGAAACAGAGAGTGTCAGAAAAGACACTCTCTTTTTTTTTGTATTTTTAGTCTACCTATGAGGAATTGAAACACGGCAAGGAAGAAAAATTCTTCCTTGACGGGGAGAATTTTTAGTCTACCTATGAGGAATTGAAACCAACATACTGTTTATTATTTTTCTCGCTCCACAACTATTTTTAGTCTACCTATGAGGAATTGAAACGGCTGATTCGTGATAAAATTTACTTAATCAACGGAAAATTTTTAGTCTACCTATGAGGAATTGAAACGATTTAATGAAAAAGAGCTTGCAAGTTTTGTTGAAGAATTTTTAGTCTACCTATGAGGAATTGAAACACTATTGAGAGTGATAAAATACTTCTCAAGCCAAAAAATTTTTAGTCTACCTATGAGGAATTGAAACATAAGATGGGATAGTATAAGCCCAGAGGGGTATTTAATTTTTAGTCTACCTATGAGGAATTGAAACTTGCTGACTGATCTGAATAAATACAGAGTGCTGGCAATTTTTAGTCTACCTATGAGGAATTGAAACTTCTTTACCAAAAAAAGACGTAATTGATATAAAAAAAATTTTTAGTCTACCTATGAGGAATTGAAACAACTGATAGAGATACAAAACGATTTACTTCGATTTGAATTTTTAGTCTACCTATGAGGAATTGAAACATAAGTGCAAGCGTAGATGGGGATATTATCGTCCCTGATTTTTAGTCTACCTATGAGGAATTGAAACAAAGATAAACTAAAAAATTTTTTTTGTAAAAGACTTATTTTTAGTCTACCTATGAGGAATTGAAACTTTTATTATATTTTTGTGAAAAATAAAGAATTAGTCATTTTTAGTCTACCTATGAGGAATTGAAACATAAGTTCAAAGTATAAAGGATTATTTCCTATTTCTATTTTTAGTCTACCTATGAGGAATTGAAACTAAGATTGAAATATTTTTGTTTTTCATCGGCAGGCATATTTTTAGTCTACCTATGAGGAATTGAAACTTTTATGATTGTAAAAGAAATAGTTAGCAATTATTTAATTTTTAGTCTACCTATGAGGAATTGAAACATATACCACTCAAGCCATAGACTTAACTGGGCATAAATTTTTAGTCTACCTATGAGGAATTGAAACTTGGCGAGGATGTTAATAGAGAAGGATTGAAAGAAAATTTTTAGTCTACCTATGAGGAATTGAAACTCGTTTATATCTATCTTAACTACTCCAAATCCAAACAATTTTTAGTCTACCTATGAGGAATTGAAACCCAAAAAACGTTTGTCATTCAGGGGCAAATTACCATCATTTTTAGTCTACCTATGAGGAATTGAAACTACGGATGTATATTTTTGCAATAATCAAAACACGGATTTTTAGTCTACCTATGAGGAATTGAAACCACTCAAGCCCTTTCTTGTTTAAAGCATCAATATAAAGATTTTTAGTCTACCTATGAGGAATTGAAACTAATCTAAAACATTTCTTATTGTAAGAAAACTATTTGATTTTTAGTCTACCTATGAGGAATTGAAACTTCATTACAAAATGTGCTGCCTCATTTAAAGCTGTTAATTTTTAGTCTACCTATGAGGAATTGAAACTACGGATGTATATTTTTGCAATAATCAAAACACGGATTTTTAGTCTACCTATGAGGAATTGAAACCACTCAAGCCCTTTCTTGTTTAAAGCATCAATATAAAGATTTTTAGTCTACCTATGAGGAATTGAAACTAACTAAATGTCTCCCACCTTGCAAAGCTCTTAAAAATTTTTAGTCTACCTATGAGGAATTGAAACTAACTATCTATTGGTGTCCTCAAAAGGTCACCCCCATTTTTAGTCTACCTATGAGGAATTGAAACAAGAATTTCTTTTCGAGTTTATAGAGCTAACAAGGCATTTTTAGTCTACCTATGAGGAATTGAAACCTTGTAAAAGTTTCTTTCTTTATATCACCAATGCCTAATTTTTAGTCTACCTATGAGGAATTGAAACAAGAATTTCTTTTCGAGTTTATAGAGCTAACAAGGCATTTTTAGTCTACCTATGAGGAATTGAAACCTTGTAAAAGTTTCTTTCTTTATATCACCAATGCCTAATTTTTAGTCTACCTATGAGGAATTGAAACTTTTTCACAAATTCAACAGTCTTTCCAATCAATTCATATTTTTAGTCTACCTATGAGGAATTGAAACATAGAATTTTATCAAGACAAAGCTCTTATGGATAAAATTTTTAGTCTACCTATGAGGAATTGAAACTTTAATACACCTAAGTAATCTTTAAAACTTCTTTTTCATTTTTAGTCTACCTATGAGGAATTGAAACATAGCTTTTTCACAAGTTTCAGCAAATTGACAATATCATTTTTAGTCTACCTATGAGGAATTGAAACTAATCTAAAACATTTCTTATTGTAAGAAAACTATTTGATTTTTAGTCTACCTATGAGGAATTGAAACTTAACTGCTGTAAAAAATATTTCTGCGTTTGATTATGAATTTTTAGTCTACCTATGAGGAATTGAAACCCGAAAAAATCTTGTCAAGTTTTTTTTCATTTTTTTTATTTTTAGTCTACCTATGAGGAATTGAAACAGGTCTACCTCCTGACTTGAGGAAGTCACCTCTTGCCTATTTTTAGTCTACCTATGAGGAATTGAAACTGATATATATGTAAAATAAAATAGAGAGGTGATTTATTTTTAGCCTACCTATGAGGAATTGAAACGATGTAGGTCTCAAATGGCAACAAATTTATGAAATTATTTATAGCCTACCTATGAGGAATTGAAACCAGTTTTTTGAAAATTATTTCCTTGCTAAAGCAAAAATTTATAGCCTACCTATGAGGAATTGAAACACACTTGCGTCATCTCCAAAATTCTGGACACTAACAATAAAAACTTAATGGTTCTGAGAACTGAAACTTGCTAATTTCTTTTAACAACGCGTCTTCTACAAACTAACAATAAAAACTTAATGGTTCTGAGAACTGAAACGCGTTAGCCCAGTTGTAATAAATATTGTGATTATGCCTAACAATAAAAACTTAATGGTTCTGAGAACTGAAACTTTAGCAACACTCTCGATCCCTTGCCAATACTGGTACTAACAATAAAAACTTAATGGTTCTGAGAACTGAAACTACTTCAGCCCTCATCAAGCAACCACTATGATTTAAACTAACAATAAAAACTTAATGGTTCTGAGAACTGAAACATGCGGATTTCTTTCTTTAGTTTTATTAGCACGTTCTAACAATAAAAACTTAATGGTTCTGAGAACTGAAACTACTTTCCTCCTTTTTTTTATCATATATATATTATACCTAACAATAAAAACTTAATGGTTCTGAGAACTGAAACCCTGTGCTGTAGTTTTTACCACACTGCCGAATGCCCCTAACAATAAAAACTTAATGGTTCTGAGAACTGAAACTCCTGTAACTCTTTGCTACCAATCTTTACACTCGTCTAACAATAAAAACTTAATGGTTCTGAGAACTGAAACCTCACTATCGAAGAGGCCGAGCTGCTTGAAGAACTCTAACAATAAAAACTTAATGGTTCTGAGAACTGAAACCCTTTTCTGAAAAATTTTCTGTAACTGCTTCCTGCGCTAACAATAAAAACTTAATGGTTCTGAGAACTGAAACTATCGGCCGTCGACGTGCACGATTGATGTATATATTCTAACAATAAAAACTTAATGGTTCTGAGAACTGAAACAGTATTTATCAATCTATTAAAAGACATATAATAAGACTAACAATAAAAACTTAATGGTTCTGAGAACTGAAACCAATCGTGCAAGTATCACTGTTCAAAAGTTTTGCCTAACAATAAAAACTTAATGGTTCTGAGAACTGAAACACATAAATGATATTATTTACTTTCCTAAAATGCCAGCTAACAATAAAAACTTAATGGTTCTGAGAACTGAAACATACAATTAGCGCTATGTATTTACTCGCATTTGATTTCTAACAATAAAAACTTAATGGTTCTGAGAACTGAAACAAATTCCAAAATTCATACTTACCTCCTTTTTTTCTCTAACAATAAAAACTTAATGGTTCTGAGAACTGAAACAAAACAAAGCCGAAAACGTATTTTGATTTACTTCGCTAACAATAAAAACTTAATGGTTCTTAAATAAAGTTTTCATAAAAAAATATTATTAAAAATTTGATTTTTTTTATATCATATGTAATAATTTAATCAGTTGGATAGAGATTTTTGCGTGTTTTTTATTCTCTATCGAGCATTCTGCCCTTAGAGCAAAAATTAAGGGCAGGAAAACCGTTTTTATTTTTTGAAAATCAAAACATTTCAATCACACTATAGAATGATAATTCGTTCTCAGAGGTTTACTAACCTTGGTTCTATTACCCAGTTAATGAAATTTAATTTAATTAATTATAATAAAAAAATTAAAAAAATCAAGTTTATAAGTTTAAATTTATTGTTAGATAATATTATAAAATCAAAAACTAACAATTAAAAATTAATATTTTTTAATTAACATCATATACCCTTTCAAGAAAAAATTTCTTTCATGTTATCTGAAGATAATAACTGCTGGATATAAGAATAATTTAAATCGCTCGAAAAGAAAATATAAAATTCAGCAGCGTCTTGTTTAGGATAAGTATAAACTACATTTAAATCTTTTAAGTGATGATCAAGGATATATTTTTTATTAAAGTCAATAAATATCGGGCTGAAAGAACATAAGAATATAATAGTAAAGGGGTCATATATATCTTTTGATGAATTGGGATTAGAAAAAATTTTTATATCCATAATAAAAGCAAAAGGTTCAAGTGCAGAACTTATTTTTGAGATCATTTCTTTTGTTAAATTTTCTCTGTATGAGAGATTTTTTTGAATAATGGTGTCTAACGTATCGTTATTTTTCGACATAAAAGACTCCTCCTTTTTTGGATAATAGCCTTATGTTAAAAAGTCAGCATTCTTATAATACCATCTTATATTTTAAAATTCAATTTTTTTTGATAATTTTTTTTAATATTTTGCAAAAGGTTGTTTTTTTTATTATAATATTTAAATGCAAAACTTTTTAGACCTTGTGTTTAATTCTTTTGATTCAAAAGAAGTTGTTTCAGATAAAGAAATTTCTGTCCCAATCGGTTTTTTCCCATTTTTGTTATCCTCTGTGAAAAGCAGTGATTTCAATATTTTTTATGTTGCAAAAAATGAAATTGAAGCAGAGGGAATTTATACATCTCTTAAAGCCATTGGTGAAGAAAGTTTGTTTTTTCCAGAGGTTGATGTCTTGCCTTTTTCAAATGTTTTTCCTTCTCCTGATAAGCTATTTGACAGGTTTAATACTCTATACAATATTTCTCATAAAGGTGGAAATATTGTTATAACAACAATGGAAGCCTTTTTGAGAAAAATTCCTCCAGTTGAATTTTTCAAAAAATCTATAATTGAGTTAAAAAAGAGTGAGAAATTTGAAAGAGATTATTTGATAAAGAAACTTTCAGAATATGGATATATCAGAGAAAATAAGGTTATTGAGACGGGAAGTTTTTCTGTAAGGGGAGATATTGTTGATGTTTTTTGTCCAATATATAATAAGCCTTTGAGAATAGAGTTTTTTGGTGATGAGATCGAAAGTATAAAATTTTTTGAACTTGAGACTCAAAAATCTTCAACTATGGTAGATAATATTATTCTTACTCCAGCAGATGAATTTAATATTGATAAGGAATTTGTCAAGGAAGAGGATAAAGTCTATCTTTCAAACACCCTTATTCATTCATATTTTTTGAAATTTTATAATTCTTATTCAAAAATTACAGATTATTCAGTAGCAAAAAATATAATTTTTGTTGATGAATTTTATAATGAGCTTGAAGAAAATGTTAAAAAGAAATACGATAATAAAGAAACAAGTCTTATTTTTTCTTTTAAAGATTTTTTTATTGATTCTCAAATTATAAAAAATACACATATTAAAAAGCCAGATCAGCCTTTTTCAAGTATATATAAACTACCAGAATTCAAGTCGAATTTTTCTCAGGTTATTAACTTACTTGAAAGTGAATATCTTAAAAATGGATATAAAGTCTTTATCCTTGTAGAATACAAGGAGCTTGCTGAAAGGCTTTCAAACATATTACACAAATTTTCACCTGAAATTATAAGGCCTGATACAGAATTGAAAGAAGATAAAAATGTTTACATAGTTGTTATAAACTATGAAACTGGCTTTGAGATTAAAGACAAGAAGATAATACTTATATCCGAAAGTGATATAAGTGGTAAAAAAAGACTTTTCAGGAAGAAAATCAGACAAATTGAGAGCTTTTTTGAAGATGTTGAAGATATAAAAGAAGGTGAATACGTTGTCCATATAAATTATGGAATTGGTATTTTCAGAGGTATTGAAAGAATAAATGTTCTCGGTAAGGAAAAGGATTATATTCTACTTGAATATAAGGACAAAGAGAAACTTTATGTTCCTTTTGAACAGTCCAATTTGATCGGTAAATACATAGGTGATCCAAATAAAAAGGCAGAACTTGATTCTTTAGGGACAAAAAGCTGGGTTAAGAAAAGAGAAAGAGTAAAGAAGTCTATCGAAGAATTTGCAGAAAAACTTGTAGCAATCTATGCAAAAAGAAAGGCTTTGCAGGGGTATGCATTTGGTCCTGATACAGTCTGGCAGAAAGAATTTGAGGATAAATTTGAATACATAGAGACGCCCGATCAGATAAAAGTCATAGAAGAAATCAAAAGAGATATGGAATCTTCAAGGCCTATGGAGAGACTGCTTTGTGGAGATGTAGGTTTTGGTAAAACAGAAGTAGCAATGAGAGTTGCCTTTAAAGCTGTAATGGATGGTAAACAGGTTGCTGTTGTAGCTCCCACAACAGTGCTTGTGGAACAGCATTACATAACTTTTACAGAGAGATTTAAAGGTTTTCCAGTAAGGATAGCTTATTTATCGAGATTTACTGAAAGCAGTAAAGAAAGAGAAATCTTAACTCAACTTAAAAATCATAAAATAGATATAATAATAGGAACACACAAGCTTTTTTCTGAAAAGATAGTTTTTCAGAATCTTGGATTGATAATAATCGATGAAGAACATAAGTTTGGAGTTCTTCATAAAGAGGCTTTGAAAGAAAGATATCCTCTTGTTGATTTTCTTTCTCTTTCGGCTACTCCTATACCAAGAACTTTAAATATGGCATTATCATCTCTCAGGGATATAAGTCTTCTTCAAACACCACCAGATATGAGAATTCCAGTAGAAACCTATGTGGGGGATTTTTCTCTTGATATTTTGAAGTATGCAATTGAAAATGAGATTAAAAGAGGTGGGCAGGTATTTTTTGTTCATAATACTATAAAAAGGTTGCCAGAATATGCATATTTGATAGAAAGCCTTGTTCCAGAAGCAAAAACAACAATAGGTCATGGCAGAATGGAAGAAGAGGAGCTTGAGAAATCTTTTCTTGGGTTTGTTAAGGGGGATTTCAATGTTTTTGTTTCCACGGCTATAATTGATTCAGGACTTGATATTCCAAATGCCAATACGATTATTGTAAGTGATTCTCATAAATTTGGCCTATCACAGCTTTATCAGTTGAAGGGTAGGGTTGGAAGAGGCAAGAATCAGGGGTATGCTTATTTTCTATATCCAAAAGATAAGATTTTAACTGAAAATGCTGAGAAAAGGCTTTATGTGATACAGGAATATACAGAACTTGGTGCAGGATTTAATATTGCGTTAAGGGATCTTGAAATAAGAGGAGCTGGAAATATTCTTGGTAAGGAACAGCATGGAAATATTGTAGCAATAGGTTATGATATGTATATGAAATTACTGAGAAAGGAGATTGAAAAACTCAAAGGTGAAGAGAAGCCAGAAATAATTACTATGATAGATTTGAAATACGATGCCTATATTCCAGATTTTTATATTTCGGATAATTCTTCAAAGATGGAAGTGTATAAAAAAATTCTTTCTGTTAATGATGAAAATGAGATAGAGGAGCTTAAGATAGAATTAATAGACAGGTTTGGGGAAATTCCAGAAGAAGTTTTATCTTTGTTTGAAATTTCAAGGCTTAAGATTCTTGCCTCAAAGGCTGGAATTGAATCAATAATAGAGAAAGGGGATTTGATAGAGATTGAATTTTCAAAATATTCAAAGGCAGATATTTCAAAAATTATGAAGATTATTACAGAAAATAAAGAAATTATAATTAAACCAAATGAAAAGAACAAACTTTTTATGAAAACTTTTGAGAGCAATATTTATATAAAAGTGAGAAGGCTTACATCTTTTATAAAAGATATTACAGATATTTAATATCCCATCAATTTTAATATTAAGTAATAAACTGGCATAGAGTAAATTACACTATCAAACCTATCGAAAAATCCACCATGACCAGGTAGTAATTCACCTGAATCTTTTTTATGTGCCCATCTTTTGAAAGTTGATTCAGACAGATCCCCAAGAATCGCTGAAAAAATAACAAATGTTGCAATAATAATAAATTGAGATAAAGAGAATTTCGGTGAAAAATTAAAAATATTTTGTATAAAGAAAAGAATTATTGTTATTAAATAACCAAAAACAAAGGTTCCAATATACCCCTCAGTGGTTTTATTTGGGCTTGATAGAAACGGAATATGATGTTTACCAAAAAACTTACCAAAAACAAATCCACCTGTATCAGACAACCAGGTTATAAGCAATACAATAGAAAGTATCCAGCCTGATAAATCCATCATTTTGATAAGTATTCCAAATGGGAAAAATATACCAAGAAGAATAAAACTGAAAATAGAAACCCCAACATGTTCAATTGAAAAATCAAACTTACCGGATATAGATTCAAGAAGGGTAATTGAAAAAATTATAATTATGAAAAGTAAAAATTGTAGCCACGAAAAATAATTGATGTCATAAACTCCAAGACCATAAAAATAAAAATTAAGACAGCTTAATACTATGCCTATGTTATTAATCCATATATAGAAACGAAAACCTTTGTCTTCTACCATATTGAAAATTTCAAAATTTATTATGGAAGCAACTATAGTAAGAGCTAAAAATAAGAAAAATCCATTTAAATTACTGAAAAATACTACAAAAATACCAAATGGAAGAAGAATCAAAGTCGTCCTTATCCTTAATATGAAACTCTTAAACTTTCCCGAATCTTCTTTCTCTTTCGGTGTAGTTTTTAATGGCTTTAACGAATTCTTCTGGGGTAAAATCTGGCCAAAATGTTTTTGTGACCCATATTTCCGCATAGGCAACCTTCCAAAGTAAAAAATTACTTATTCTTAATTCTCCACTTGTTCTTATCAAGAGATCCACATCTGGTATCTCTGGATGATATAGATAAGAACTGAATTTTTGTTCATCTATTTCATCAATATTAATTTTGTTGTTTTTTATATCTTGCAGTATTTTCTTTACTCCATCTATTATTTCTTTTCTTCCACCATAGTTAAATACCATATTCAAAGTATAGTTGTCAAAATCTTTTGTTTCTTCTTCGATTGACCATAAAGATTTTATCAAATCTTCAGGAAGTCTTTCTTTACTTCCGTATATGGTTAATCTTATTTTGTTTTCAAGTAAAGTCTTTCTATATTCTGTTGCAAGTTTTTTAGCAAGTGAAAAAAGATAGTTTATTTCCTTTTCAGGTCTATTCCAGTTTTCTGTTGAAAAGGCATAAAAGGACAGAGTTTTTATACCTATTTCTTTATTAAACTCAACAATATCTTTTAAAACCTGATATCCCTTTTCATGTCCTTTATGCCTTTCAAGTCCTTTTTCTTTAGCCCATCTTCCGTTGCCATCCATTATAATGCCAACATGTTGTGGAATTTTATCAAGCTCTATTTCTATACCGAAAAATTCTTTCTTCAAATTTCCATTATCTCCTTTTCTTTTTTGGCTACAAGTTCATCTATAAGTTTTATATGATTGTCAGTAACTTTCTGGATATCATCAAGTTCTTTCTTTTCTTCATCTTCGCTTATGTGACCTTCTTTGGAGAATTTTTTAACCTTGTCGTTTATATCTCTTCTTTCGTTTCTTATTGCTACTTTTGCTTCTTCTGCCATTTCTTTAAGTTTCTTTACATATTCTTTTTTTGTTTCTTCTGTGAGTGGTGGAATATTTATTCTTAAAACTTTTCCGTCGTTAACGACTGGGAAGTTAAGACCCGATTCAACTATTCCTTTTTCTATGGATTTTATTATTGATTTATCCCATGGATCTATAACAATAGTGTGTGGATCTGGTGTGGAAAGTGATGCAGCCTGTTTAATTGGGCTCATATTTCCGTAATAATCAAATCTTATATCTTCAACCATTCCAACGGTTGCCCTTCCTGTTCTTACTTTTTTAAGTTCATCTTTGAAAAAATTGATTGTTTTGTCCATTCTTTCATTTGCTTCTTTCTTGAGTTTTATAAATTCCTCTATCATAATCTCCTCCTATTTTTATTTTAATTTAATTTTTAAATAAAATCAATTTTATTCGTTTGTTTAATAAAAAAGGAGGGGCTAACCCCTCCTTTTATTTTGAAAATCTGTTTATGGCGGAGATTATTGCATTTAAAGATGCTGTTGTGATATTTGCATCTATTCCTACTCCAAATCGCTTTTCTCCATTTCCGTTTTCAAGGCAAATGTAAGAAACAGCTTTTGAGTCTGAACCCTGACTTAATGCATGTTCTTCATAAGTAACGAATTTATACCTTGAAAGACCAGCATTTTGTAAGGAGTGGAAAAATGCATCAATTGGACCATTGCCTATACCCTTTGTTTCAGTTTGCTTGCCATCAATTTCAAGAGTTGAAAATATTGTGACATTATTTTCTTTCTTGCTTAAATTCTGATCTTCTTCAATCCTGTATTTTAAGAGTTTCACTGGAGATTTTGAATCAAGATATTCTTTCTTAAAAAGCTCAAAAATCTCTTCTGGTTTTAATTCTTTCCCTGTTTCGTCAGTAACTTTCTGAACAATCTGAGAAAACTCAGGGTGCATTTCTTTTGGCAATTTAAATCCAAAATAGTGTTCCATTATGAATGCTACACCACCTTTTCCTGATTGGCTGTTTATTCTGATTATAGGTTCATATTGCCTTCCTACATCAGCAGGATCTATAGGGAGATATGGCACTTCCCAGTACTCTGGTTTTTCCACTTCGTAGTAATTCAAGCCCTTTCGTATTGCATCCTGATGTGAACCAGAAAATGCTGTGTAAACAAGTTCTCCTGCATAAGGATGTCTTGGATGAACTTTCATTCTTGTGCATCTTTCATAAACTTCTACAACTCTATTGATGTTTGAAAAATCAAGCTGTGGATCAATGCCCTGTGAGAACATATTTAAGGCAATTGTTAAAATGTCGGCGTTACCTGTTCTTTCTCCATTACCAAACAATGTACCTTCAATTCTGTCAGCACCAGCAAGTAAAGCAAGTTCAGAAGCAGCAACACTTGTTCCTCTGTCGTTGTGTGCATGTATGCTTATAATTACCGATTCTCTGTTTTTCAGATGTTTGATAAACCATTCTATCTGATCAGCATAGATGTTTGGTGTAGCCATTTCAACTGTAGCAGGCAAGTTTATTATCATCTTGTTTTCTGGAGTAGGCTTCCATATATCCATTACAGCTTCACAAACTTCCACAGCAAAGTCAAGTTCTGTTCCAGTAAAACTTTCTGGAGAATATTCTTTTATTATCTTTGTCCCCTTAACTTTTTTCTCAAGTTCTTGAATTAAACTTGCTCCTTCCCTTGCTATTTCAATAACACCTCTTTTGTCAGTTTTAAAAACTACCTTTCTCTGTAAAGTAGAGGTTGAGTTATAAAGATGCACAATTGCTGTTTTAACTCCCTCAAGAGATTCAAAAGTTTTTTCTATTAAATGTTTCCTTGATTGAGTAAGAACCTGAATCTTTACATCATCAGGTATCATATTTTTCTCGACAAGGGTTCTCATAAATCTATATTCTGTTTCGGAAGCAGACGGAAATCCTACCTCTATTTCTTTGAATCCAACTTCTAAAAGTAAGTTAAAAAACTCAAGTTTTTCATGGACCCCCATTGGGATAGCAAGTGCCTGATTTCCATCTCTTAAATCAACACTACACCAGATGGGTGCCTTTGTAATAACCTTATCAGGCCATTCTCTATTTTCCATTTTAATTTTTGGAAAAGGTTTATACTTTTTATAATTCATCATAAAAATTCCTCCTAAAATTTTATATAAATATAAAGATATAACCACTTCAACCTTTTAACAATCAAAAACATAGATAATCTACAAGCCATATAAAGAATGATAATATAAAGGTGAGAGAGATAAAATAAGAAACGAAATGAGATGCTATTTTGTAGTTGAAGAAAACGACACGAGCCCCATAAAAACCTCCAAGTAATTAATTATATTAATTAATCGGAAAAAAAGCAAGTTTAAGAAAGTTTTTATTTTTCTTTTTAATATCAAGCTTTTACTAAAACAAAATATTTCTTATTTAACAGTTTTTAAAAAATATTTCAAAATCTACGTATTTTCCACGATGACAAAATTCTTATAAAAATTTAAACTATCTTTGTAAAAAAACTTTAGCTTCAAAAGGAGAAGTATAAGTATGAAAAAATTATATTTTTTAATTTTATTACCCTGTCTGTTATTCTCTCAAAATGACAAAAAAACTGTTGCAGTTATCGGTTTTTTTAACAAAGGTGAAAAAAGTGATGATTTTTATAATGAAATAATTTCGAGTTCAATTTCGAGTTTTTTGTCAAAAATAAAGGAATTAAAGGTAATACCTTATAATGAAGTCAAAAATGTTGTTGAAAGAGAGGGATTGTTTGAGAAAAATGAATTTTCCCCTGAAAATTCAATTGATATTGGTGTAATACTTGGTGCTCAGGAAATACTTGTGGGGGATTATTATGTAAAAAAGAGAGAAAAAGAAATAAATATAAATTTCTATATTTATGATGTGGTTAAAGGAGAACTTAAGTTGAAAAGATCTTACAAAGGTAAAACTGATTTAGGATTTTTTGATACAATGGATAAGATGGTCTTTATAGTAGGTTCTCTTTTTATTTCAAGGCCATTGTTTGTAGGAAAAATTTTAGTTGAGGTGGATTCGCCAGATGAATATTTACTTTATATAAATGATAGTTTTCAGGATAAAATAAGTAAGGAAAAGTCATTTTCTGAAAATATTATTGCTGAAGAAAATTTCATTCTATCTCTTAAAAAATCAAAAAATCTTGAAGAAGTATATAGAAATAATATTTTCGTGAAAAACAATGAAACCTTCTTTTTTAAGTATATACCTTCTGGAAATATTAAGATATATGCTAAAGGTTTTGAGGGTGGTGAAATTTATACCAATGAGGCTCTGTATGCAAATGTTCCAGATGATGGAGAATGTATTATAAGTAATATCATTAGTGGGACTGAATGTGGGGTATATTTGAAGAAAGATGATCTAATTTCAGAAAAAAAGATAGTTAAAATACAAGAAGGAAAAACGAAAGAACTGACTTTTTCTATAAACAGAGCAAGAAAATTAAAAATTCCGTTGGGAAACAATTCTATAACTACTTGGAATATAACAGGTTATATAATGAGTGGTCTTGGAGTAGTTAGCTTTGGTGTGGGATATTATTTCAACAGCGAAGCAAAAAGATATTATGATTTAACAGTAGAAAAGTATGAGGAGTATAAAACAGCCACAACTGATTTTGACGCTAAATGGAATGCTTATCAAAGTGCTTACAATAGTTTTAATACAATGTTATTAGCAAGAAATATAAGCTATATAAGTGGTGGAATTTTGATTGGAGGTGGATTAATATTATCCTTTTTGCCTAAAGGGAAAGATGAAAATAATTTTAAATTACAAATTCAACCTAATTATGTTGAATTAAATTTAAAATTTTAAATTTAAATATTTAATAGGGGGTAATGAATTATGAAGTTTATAAACTTATTTTTATTATTACTTATATTTTATGGTTGTGATAGCTTTGATATTGATAGGATAAAGCATGAGAGGGATAATGAACTTGATCCAAATAAATTATTAGAAATGGTAGCTACTCCTATAATATTTCCAGAGAGTATATTACATACAAATTCGGTTTCTGTTAATATATTATGTTCTACGCCGGGGGCAACAATTTATTGGACAACAAATAATGGAGTAACTTGGACTACCGGTTATAATTTTATTCTTTCTACAGGCAGTTTATTAATTGCAAAAGCTAAAAAGTCTGGAATGATAGATTCTTTAGAAGCAACTAATCAATATAATATAGTTTATAATTTTTCAAGGACATATGGTGGGAATTTTGTTGATGAGGGAAAAATTGTTCAAAAGACGTCTGATGGTGGTTTTATAATTGGTGGTGGTACTTCATCTTTTGGAAGCGATGATATATGGATTATAAAACTTGGGAAAGATTTTAACATTGAGTGGCAGAAAACATATGGTGGGGATAATCTTGATGATTTAGATATAGAAAATGGTATAGGTAAGTCAGAAGGTATTTGTGAAACTTCTGATGCAGGTTATGTTGTTGCAGGCTATACGAAATCCTTTGGAGATTCAGATGGTGATGTCTGGGTATTAAAGCTCAACAGAGATGGAAATATTAATTGGCAAAAAAGATATGGAGGAGATTCTTTTGATTGTGCCTACTCAATTCAACAAACATCTGATGGCGGTTATATTGTGGCAGGTTTAACATGGTCGTTTGGATATCAAGGGAGTTTATTAGTATTAAAACTTAATAGTTCTGGAGAGATTCAATGGGCAAAGATATATGGAGGAAATTCTTATGATTATGGATACTCAATTAAAGAGGTTTCGACAGGAGGGTATATTGTTGTAGGTCAAACATATTCTTTTGGAGGAAATGGTGATATCTGGGTATTAAGACTTAATAATGATGGAACCATAGCTTGGCAAAAACGATATGGAGGAAATGGTGATGATAGGGCGTATTCTATTATAGAAGTAAGTGATGGGTTTATTGTTGTTGGTGATAGTGGTTACTCAGGATGTGTTTTAAAAATCCGTAGTAATGATAATGGAAGTATAGAGTCAAGTCAAATTTATTCAAATGACAATTGTTATATTAGGTTATATTCTATACAGCAAATACCTGAAGGTTATCTGATTGTTGGAAAAAAAGGTTTTGGTATAGGTGAGGAAGCTGGAAAAGGAAATGGTTTGATATTGAAAATCAGCAATAATAATGAATTAAACATTATTTTTCAGAAGTCTTATGGAACTGAAGGAGGAGATGATACTTTTTGTTCTATTCAAGATACAGCTGATGGAGGTTTTGTTGCTCTTGGATATACAGATTCATTTAGTGAAAGTGTTGATTTATGGGTAGTTAAGCTTTTTTCAAATGGTTACTTAACGAGTTTATTGTTTAATGAAAATATTTTTAGTTCTTATCCTTATTTTGATTCATATGATACTTCTTGTGTACCTGTTGATGTTTCTTTAACTGTAGAAGATACATATTGCAATACTTATAATACATCAGCTACTATTACACAACAAGCCCCATAAATAAGTATATTTAATTTTTCAATTTCTCATCGCTTGACAAAAATTATTCCAGTCATTATAATTGAGAGTAAAACTCATATCCTTAAGAGGCATCTATGTTAGAAAATGATTTCCTTCTGCTTGGTGGAAGAAAGTTTAAAAGCAGATTCTTTGTTGGAACTGGAAAATTACCTTCACCAGCTATAATTAAAGATATTATAAAAGAGAGTGGCAGTGAACTTGTAACAGTTGCATTAAGAAGGGTGAATTTTGAAGATAGAGAACATAACATTCTTGAGTATATTCCCGAGAGTGTAGTAGTAGCTATAAATACTTCTGGGGCAAGAAATGCTGATGAAGCTATAAGAATAGCAAGAATTGCAAGAGAAGCGGGTTGTAGTAATTTTGTTAAGATAGAAGTAATTCATGATATGAAATATTTATTTCCAGACAATGATGAGACTGTGAAAGCAACATACGTTCTTGCTAAGGAAGGTTTTGTCGTATTACCTTATGTTTTGCCAGACTTTATAATTGCTAAAAAACTTGAGGATGCAGGGGCTTCTGCTATAATGCCTCTTGGTTCTCCAATTGGTAGTAATCAGGGTCTTAAGACAAAAGAACTCATAGAAATAATTATCGAGAATACTACATTACCTGTTATAGTGGACGCAGGTATTGGTAAGCCTTCTCATGCTGCAGAAGCTATGGAGCTTGGTGCAGCAGCAGTTTTAGTTAATACAGCCATAGCTACTTCTGAAGACCCTGTAATGGCAGCCAAGGCTTTTGCTCTCGGAGTTGAGGCAGGTAGAATGGCTTATATTGCTAAAATGAGAGAAGAACAGAAACTTGCATCAGCAAGTTCTCCTTTGACTGGATTTTTGAGGTAGATATGAGTTTTTTTGAAGTTATTCAAAAGTATAATATTGATTTTAAATCATACGAAGATAATCTTTCACTGGAAGATATAAAAAAAAGCCTTTATAAAGAAAAAAAGAATGAATTTGATTATTTGAATCTTTTGAGCTTGAAGGCTCAAAATTTTCTTGAGGAGATGGCAAGAGAAGCTCAAAAAATCACTTTTCAGTATTTTGGCAAAACGATTCAGCTTTATGCCCCTCTTTACATTTCTGATTATTGTACTAATAGCTGTACCTATTGTGGATTCAGTGCATTAAACAAGATAAAAAGACAGAAATTGACTCTTGAAGAAATTGAAGAAAATGCAAAAGAGATTGCAAAAACAGGTATTAAACATGTTCTTTTTTTAACTGGGGAAGCTCCAGCTATAACTCCTATGGAATATTTGCTTGATACTGTTAAAATATTGAAAAAATATTTTTCTTCAATTTCGATAGAAATATTTCCAATGGATGTAGAAGATTACAAAATACTTTCAGAGGCTGGTGTTGATGGGCTTACAATATATCAGGAAACCTACGATAGAGAAATTTATGATAAAATTCATCTTGCAGGAAAGAAAAAAGATTATCTTTATAGGCTTGATACTCCTGAAAGAGGTGCTATAGCAGGCTTCAGAAGGGTTAATATAGGTGCTTTATATGGACTTGCTGATCCTGTTAAGGATGCATTTTTTTCTGGACTTCATGCTAAGTATTTACAGGATAAGTATATTGACACAGAGATAAGTATTTCATTTCCAAGAATTAATCCAGCAGAAGGAAATTTTAAGCCAGTATTTCATCTCGATGATAAAAGATTTGTGCAGTTTATATGTGCTTTAAGGCTTTTTTTACCTCGTTGTGGAATAACAATTTCAACAAGAGAAAATGCAAGAATGAGAGATAATTTAATAGGTCTTGGAATAACAAGAATGTCGGCGGGTTCAAAAACGTCGGTTGGTGGTTATAAATATGAGAATTTGCCAAATCAATTTGAGATTTCTGATAACAGAAGTGTTTACGAAATTGAGAGAGTTATCTGGCAAAAGGGATACGAACCAGTGTTTAAAGACTGGCATCAATTTTAAAATAATGGAGTAGGCGATGGGAGCATTACTTGAAAGATTTGAAGAAATGGATAATGAATTAAAAACTGACTGGAACTATCTTAAGATTGACGATAAGTTGAAAAAGATTGAAGAATTGAAAAAAGAGTTGAATAAGGAAAATGTTTGGAGTGATCATCAAACATTTGCTAAAATTTCAAGTGAGGTAGCTTCTCTTGAAAAAGAAGTAAAAAGCTGGGTTGAATTAAAAGAGAAAATAACTGGAAACAAAGAGCTTGTAAGTTTAGCAGAAGATGAAAATGATGAAGAAACTTTATTACACCTCTCGGAAGAGTATAATAAATTATTGAAAGAATTAAAAGGACTTGAATTTGTTTTGATGTTCAGTGGGGAATTTGATAAAAACAATGCTTTTTTGAATATTCATCCCGGAGCTGGTGGAACAGAATCAATGGATTGGGCTGATATGTTACTCAGAATGTATATCAGATGGGCTGAAAGACACAATTTTAAGGTTGAAATTCTTGATTATCAACCTGGTGAAGTAGCTGGGGTGAAAGATGTCACAGTTTATATAAAAGGTGATTATGCCTATGGATATTTGTCAAGTGAAAATGGAATTCATAGACTGGTAAGACATTCTCCATTTAATGCAAACGATAAAAGGCAAACTTCTTTCTGTTCTGTTACAGTTATTCCAGAAATAAATGAGGACATAAACATAGAGATAGATCCTAAGGATTTGCGAATAGATACCTATAGAGCAGGTGGAGCAGGCGGACAGTATGTTAACAAAACTGAATCGGCAGTCCGAATTACTCATATTCCTACAGGTATAGTAGTAGCCTGTCAATCCGAAAGGTCTCAACTTCAAAATAGAGAAACAGCAATGAAGATGCTTAAAGCAAAACTTTATGATCTTGAAAAGAGAAAAAAAGAAGAAGAAAAAGAAAAACTTACAGAAAAAAAGGCTATAAATTTTGGAAGTCAGATAAGGAGCTATGTTTTCCAACCTTATACACTTGTAAAGGATCACAGAACAGATTTTGAAAACAGAAATATTCAGGCAGTGATGGATGGAGAGATTGACGACTTTATAATCTCCTTTTTAAAAATGAAAAACTCACAGCAGATTTGAGGCTAACTCTGCAAGTCTTGACCTTTCTCCCTTTTCAAGGGTTATGTGTGCGTAAATTGGTTGACCTTTCATTCTGTCTATGAGGTAGGTTAAACCATTACTTCTTGAATCAAGATATGGAGTGTCTATCTGATAAGGATCTCCAGTGAAGACTATTTTTGTTCCTTCACCTGCCCTTGTTATTATGGTTTTTACTTCGTGAGGAGTAAGATTTTGAGCTTCATCGACAATAAAAAATGATTTTGAGAGACTTCTACCTCTTATATATGCTAAAGCCATAATTAATAGCCTTCCATTCTGTAGCATATCATTTATATTTTTTGCCTCTTCTGAATCCTCGTCAAACTGGTGTTGAATAACAGATAAATTGTCATATAGAGGTTGCATATACGGATCTATCTTTTTGTCAATGTCACCGGGTAAATATCCTATATCTTTGTTTGAGAGTGGAACAATTGGTCGAGCTAAAAGTATTTGCCTGTAGTGATTTCTTGTTTCGAGTGCAGCAGCAAGTGCCATCAATGTTTTTCCTGTTCCAGCTTTTCCAGAAAGTGTTACAAGTTCAACCATTGGATTTATAAGAGCATGGAGAGAAAAAATTTGTTCTGCGTTTCTTGGCTGAATACCATAGGCTCTTTTTTTCTCAACTAATTTAAGCGTTTTATCCTGATAGGAGTAATATGCAAGTGCACTTTTAGATTGATTTTTTAAAATAAAATATTCATTAGGGTAGGGTTCATCTTCTAAACCTAACTCTTCTATTCGTATAAAATTATTTTGAAATAAGGTGTCAATAAGTTCTGATGAACAACCTGTAATAAGTCTCTTGCCTGTATAGAGTTCATCTATATTTTTTACTTTACCAGTTTCATAGTCTTCAGCTTTTAAGCCAATAGATTTTGCTTTCATTCGGAGGTTTATGTCTTTGGTAACCAGAATAACACGATTTGACCCGTAAGTTTCTGAAAGATTGTATGCTACTGATAAGATTCTGTGATCAGGAGTATCTTCTGAAAAAACCTCTGCAAGTTTTTCGTTTTTTTTGATATTGGTAGTAATCATTATTAAGCCGTCACCCGGAAGATTTACCCCTTTATCAGGTTCCTTATCCCCAATAACTTCTTCAAGTTTTCTTGTAAATTCTCTTGCATTAAAGTTTATGAGTTCATTACCTTTTTTAAACTTATCAATTTCTTCGAGCAAAGTGATAGGTATAACAACGAGATTATCTTTGAATGAAAAAATACAGGAATAGTCGTATAGTGGAACATTTGTATCAAGAACAAAAATTTTCTGGTCTTTTCTTAGTTTCACTTTTTCCCCCTTATTTGAAGAAAACTATGGTTTTTCCCTGCCCGCCTTCTTCTGGTCTTGCATACTCAAATTTTTCAACTTCCTTTAATGTTTTTAAATATTCGTGAACTAATTTTCTTAAAACACCTTCTCCCTTTCCGTGAAGTATTTCCATTATGTTGACACCATTTATTATAGCTTTGTCTATATTTTTTTCAAGTGTTTTTATTGCCTCTTCTGCTTTCATTCCTCTTAAATCAAGGATGAAAGGTGGATTTTCAGCTTTGTAGTTTGTAAACTTTTGTTTTATTGGTTTTTCTTCCGAAGTAGTAAAAAGCTCATCTTTTTCTATAAAAAGGCTCAAAATTCCAATTCTCACTTTTATTTTGTCGTTTGTTATTTGTTCTATATATCCATCTTTTCCGTATTTTGCAACGTAGACTTTATCTCCAATAGAAAGATTTTCTACCTTTTTTCTTTCTTTATCAATAAACTTTTTTTCTTCCTCTTCTATAAAAGTATTTATTTTATTTATTTCTTCTTCAATAAGTTTTTTGTTTTCTTTCTTTTTTTCTTTTATTTCATTTTTGAGGTAAGCAATTTCTTTGAGAAGCTCATCATATTCTCGTTTAAGGTTTTTAAAATTTTCAGATTTTATTTTGTTTTTTTCTGCCTCAAATTCCATCTTCATTTTTTCATAATCTTCTTTCAGTTGTTTTGCTTTTTTTAAATTTTCTTCTATAATTCTTTTCTTTTTGTATAGTTCATTGCTTTCCTTTTCAAATTCCATCATTTTTTTGTCAAGGTCTGTTTGAATTGAATTAAGATATTCTTCGGCATTTTTTATTATGTCTTCTGGAAGTCCATATTTTCTTGCAATTGTTAAAGCATAACTTTTTCCATATTTGCCTATTTGTAATCTATAAAGAGGTAAAAAATTTTCTTCATCAAACTCCATTGAAGCATTTATTACATTTTTGTCGGTTAAAGCAATCTGTTTTAAGCCCTGATAATGAGTGGTAATAACAAATAAAGTATTCTTTTCTATAAGTTTTTTTATTATTCCATAGGCTATTGCTTCTCCTTCCTTTGGTTCAGTAGAAGAGGCTATTTCATCAATAAGAACAATAGATTTTGAATCAGCATTTTTAATTATTTCATTCAATGCAATTATATGACCAGAAAAACTGGAAAGATTGTTTGAAATACTTTGTTCATCTCCTATTTCTGCCATTATTTTGGTGAATAATCCCATCTCTGAGTTTTCTTTTGCAGGGATTGGAATACCGCATAATGCCATTTTGATAAGTAGTCCTATTGTTTTTATTAATACAGTCTTTCCACCTGCATTGGGTCCTGATACTATGAGCCCACGATAATTTTTACCTAATTCAACGGTTAAAGGAACTGCTTTATCAAAAAGGAGAGGGTGTCTTGCTTCAACAAGCTTTATATAGCTTTCTTCGATGATTTTTGGGAAATTGCATCCATTTTTTATAGCATAGCTTGCTCTTGCATTAAGCCATTCGATTACACCAACTCTTTCATAAATCGTTCTTATATTTATTGAATTTTCATTAATTTTTTTCGTAATTTCGATTAATAATTTTTCTATTTCTCTGATTTCTTTTTCTTCAAGCTCCATAATTTCTTCGTTCAGGTAAAAAAGTATTTCAGGTTCGATATACACAGTTTCTCTACTGTTTGAAAAAGAATGAATCAATGCATTGGTCTGGGTTTTAATCTTTGATTTTTGAGAGGATTTAACGGGTATTACAAATCTTCCATCTTTAAAAGTAATAATTTTTTCCTGAAAACAATCACTTAAATCAGAATTTTGAAAGATTGAATTGCACTTCTTTTGAATTTCGTCTTTTAACGATGATTTTCTTTTTCTTATCTTGTTTAATTCTGGCGTTGCATTGTCTTTTATAGTTCCATCAGAATCAAAAATATTAAGAAAAGCGTTGTATAGATCAAATGGAAAAATCTCTTTTTCAATAATTTTTGAAAGTAGGGGATATTTTGACGAATACTCACTGAAATTATCAATAATTCCTTTATAGATAAAGAGATATTTTTGAATTTCGAGAAGGTCTTCTATTGACAGGTAGTAATTTTCAATACTACTCATATCAATAGCTTTTTCAATATTATTTGCTTCTTCAAAGTGAAATTTTCCATCGTATTTTAAAAATTCAATAGTTTCTTTAACTAAGTCAAATTCATTTTTTAACTTTAAAGTATTGTCAAATTGTTTTAATTCTGAAACTATTTTTAAAGAAGAGCTTGTCTTGAGATTTTTTTTTATAATTTCCAGAACTATCTCAAACTCTAAAACTTCATCGTATGTTTTCAAATTGGCATCCTGTTAAAATTGTTTTATGTAGAAATTAAGTTGAAAAATTGAATCTTTAAAAAGTGGAGATTCATATTTATATTCATTATAATTGGAAACAAAAACAAAATCAAAATATGCTACAATAAAGGGTAAAAAGAATGTATTAAAATACAAGAAAACCTCATCAGATTTATCTAAGGTAAAACTTTTTCTTAAATACCAATTTTTTTGTTGTAGTAGGTTGAATGTAACATAATATGTTACAGGTACAGATATAAAATACACTGCATCAAATCTTTTTGTAGGGGTTAAAGATTCTGTCTGGTTTGTTGAACCTGTTTTAAGATATATGTTTGGAATTTTTTCTTCTTCAGTAATCTTACCTTCCAGATTTGTGATAGATGAATTTGTTTCTTCAACTCCATAAAGAGCTGAAAAAAATAAAATAGTAAGAAGAAGTTTTTTCATAGTTTATATTATACAAAATGAAATATTTTTTTGCAAAAATAAGAATTAATTTTCTCAATTTTATTTAATGAGAGATTCTATAATTTCATAAAAGTTTTTTGCAGTCTTATTCCATTCAAACTCTGATGCCCATTTTATAGCATTTTGTGACATTTCATTTCTCAAGTTTTCGTTTTCAAATAAAAGTTCAATTTTTTTAGCAAGTTCAATAATATTTCTGTCGGGGACTAAGAAACCCGAGTAATTATTTTTTATTGAATCTCTTAGTCCTTCAACATCGTAGCCAACAACAGGTAATCCACAAGCATTTGCTTCAACTACAGTTATTCCCCAGCCTTCCTTTTCTGAAGCAATAGCATAGATATGAGATTTTGATAGAAGATTTATTTTTTCCTCATCATTTACATAGCCAAAGAATTTCACATCTTCAGAAATAGATAGTTTTTTGGCTAACTTTTTTAATCTTTTTTCATCATCACCAGTTCCAAGTATCCATAGCTTTGAAGATTTTACTTTTAAGGAAGAAGATTTTTTCTTTATTATTGAAAAGGATTTTAAAATGTGATCCACTCTTTTATATTTTTTTAATCTGCCAAAATATACAAGAGTAGGGAAAGGGTTCTTTTCATTTGAAACTTTTGAACGAATAAAATCAAATTCAATACCATTGTAACAAATGAAAGTTTTTTTGTATTTGTAATTCTGTATTAATTTTTTATTGCTGCTTTCTGATACAACAATTGTTGGAGTATTTGAATAGAAAGTCAGTAAGAATTTTTCCATAAGGAATACATATAAAGCAACAGGAAAAGGCAGTTCTTTGAAAACACTTGTCCCATGGATATGGTGATGAATTGCAATAACTGGTTTGTTTTTTATATATAAAGGAGTTACAAGCGGAATTTTTGAAATATCGTCTATAATAAGATCGTAGTTATTCTTTGAAAAAAATTTTTTCCAGTAATGGTAGAATGTGAAATTAAACAGGAAATTATTTGGTATTCTATAAACCTTATAGCCATTTATAATTTCAAAATCTGGAAAAACCTTTGTAACTCCATTAAAAGTTGATGAAACAAAATCTACTTCCCAATTGGCTGGTTTTCGCTTTAGGATTTCATCTATGTTTACCTCTGCACCACCAGCCTCAGGATTTTTAATATCTCTCCAGTTTATTACAAGAACCTTCATTTATAACATCCATAATAAAGTTAATCTTTATTATAACAAGAAAAATATTATTTTGCAAAATAGAAAGAGGTAAAAATAAAACTTCCGATAAGAAATATTATGTTAAGTTAATGAAAAATGTCCGATAGATTTTCCCAAGTCTCTTGTCTGAGTCTTAAATTGTAGGCTCTCTTTAATCTTCAATTTCACCCATAATATCAAGTAATTCTTTTTTTACATCTTCTATGTCTTTTTTTAACGCAAGTGATATTTCATTTGAAACAAGATTTAATGTCTGGTTGTATAATCTTTTCTCAGTTATTGAAATATCTTTCTTTTTGCTTTGAATAAAAAGGCTTTTTAAGACTTCCATCATTTCTATTAATTTGCCTGATTTTAATAGAGTTTGATATTTTGCGTATCTATTTTTCCAGTTTAAATCTATTTCATAATCTTTAGATGACAAATACAGTAGACAGGATTTTATTGTTTTTTCATCTGATAGGTATCTTAAGCATATTTTTTCTGCATTGTTTGCTGGAACAGATATTTTAGTTCCAGTAAGAGGGAAAAATATTTCGTAGTAGATATTTTTACTTCCAAGAACTTCTTTTTCTTTAATTTCCGATATCTCTCCAGCTCCATGAAATGGATAAAAAACCCTATCCCCTACTTTAAACATTAGTTTTTACCTCTTCCCTACCCTTGAATGCTTCTTCAAGACTTTTGCTTCCTGCATATTGAAGTCCTGTTCCAACTGGAATACCTCTTGCAAGTGTAGTAAATTTTATATGTGAATTTTTAAAAAGATCTTTTATATAAAGTATAGTTGTATCTCCTTCTGGTGTTGCACTTAATGCGAATATGACTTCTATGACCTTATTTTCTGTTATTCTTTTAATGAGTTCTTTAATCTTTAAATCTTCTGGTTTTATTCCACTTAAAGGAGAAATTAAACCTTCAAGAGAATGATAAATTCCATTATATATGCTGGTATTCTCAATTAAATATATGTCAAGCGGGCTTTCTACTACACATATTTTTGTCTTATCCCTTTTTGGGTCTGTGCAAATTGAACAGGGATCTGTAATATCTATATTTCCACAAAGGGAACACTTTTTTGTTTTTCTTTTAATTGCTACAATACTTGTTGCTAATTGTTGAGCAAATTCAAAACTTTGAGACAAAATATAGAAAGCCACCCTTTCAGCACTTTTTGGTCCAATACCAGGAAGT
The DNA here is from genome assembly GCA_037479045.1 of Brevinematales bacterium. Lineage (GTDB taxonomy): Bacteria > Spirochaetota > Brevinematia > Brevinematales > JAOACQ01 > JAOACQ01. Next base: position 34,108 of record JBBFLL010000002.1, read on the forward strand.
TTTGAGAATATTTTGATAAAATCTCTTATATTAGGGGGATACATTTATTTCCCCATGAGGAAATTTCCTATTTCTGAATTTTTCATCTGTTTCTTTACGATTTTATCAATCTCTTTTGCAGCAGCTTTATATGCTTCTTTAATGCATTTTGCAAGTTCTTCTTTGTCAAGTTTCATAGCTTCATCTGAAATTTCGATATTTCTTAACTCTTTTTCTCCATCAAGGGTTAATTTGATATAGTTTTTCTTTGAAATACCTGTGGCTCTTATTTCTTCCATTGTTTTTTTTGTTTCTTCTGCAATCTTTCTTAACCTGTTTAATTCTTTAAAATCCTGTATAGGCATTCTTTACCTCCTCTATTCTTTTATTGGTTTCCCATCAAATTCTTTTATAATCAGTTCTTTTATACTTTTTGGTTTGTTGTCAATTTCCTCAGTTTCTTTAGATTCAAAAAGGTTTAAGTCAACCTTTTTTTCGTAATTTTCTTTTGAAACTGAAAAATTTAAAGCTATTTTGACTCCAAAGATTTCGTAAAGTTTATTTTCTATAGCACTTTTTTTGCTGTTAAAGTATTCTATCGTGTGAGGTTTTGAGAATTCAATAAATAATGCATTATTTTCACATTTTATTGAAGAAATGTGTGATAACATAGGTTTTGTGAAAGAATTTTCTGAGATCATTTTTATAAATGTTGCTTTAATATTTTCATCGTTTGTTTCAACTTTTTTTTCTACTTCCTTTTTAGCTGGTGTTGTTGAAACTTGTGTATTTGAGTTGTTTGAAATTGGAGGCTTTTTCTCAGTAGTTGTCTCTTTATCTTCAAGATATTTGATCAGTTCATCTTTAATATCTGATAATTTAACGATGTTTTTGTATTCTACAAGTTTAAATAGAGCAATTTCAAACAAAAATTTTTCTGCTATTTCACTTTTCATTTCTTTAAATAAGTCTACAAGCAGGTCTATCATAGTAATGATTTCTGAGTCAGAAAAATTATTTCCCAATTCCTTGAGTATATTGTACTTATTTTCTGAAAAATCAATTATGTAATCATTAAAGTCGAGCTTTTTTACCATTAATATTTCTTTAAGGAATGTTATGAAATTTTTGAGGAACTGTTTTAATTCACCATTTTCGTTGTAATAATCATTTAATACCTTTAAAGCATTAATATAATCGTTGGAGAGTGCTGCTTTGAGAATATTTTCAAAGTATTTATCATCTGGAATGCCAAGCAAATTTTTTACATTTTCCTCGGATATGTCTCCGTCTGTATATAAAGCAACCTGATCAAATATGCTTTCGGCATCTCTCATTGAACCATCGGCCTGTTCAGCAATTAAGTATAAAGCATCTTCAGAGAAACTTATTTTTTCTTCTGTAGCAATTTTTTTCAGCTGTTCAACGATAATTTTGTTGTGCATTTTTTTAAAATGATAGTGTTGACACCTTGATTTGATAGTTGGCAAAATCTTGTGGGATTCAGTAGTAGCAAGAATAAATACTACGTGAGGAGGTGGTTCTTCAAGAGTTTTCAAAAGTGCGTTTGAGGCTTCATTTGTGAGCATATGAACTTCATCTATTATGTAGATTCTATATTTTCCATTTATTGGAGCATAGATTGTATTATCTTTTATGTCTCTGATATTCTCTATACCCCTATTTGAAGCTCCATCTATTTCTATAACATTTACTGAGAAGCCATTTGTTATTTCTATACATGAATCGCAAGTATTACAAGGTTCTCCATCAGGCTGCAAGTTTTTACAATTTAATGCTTTTGCAAATATTCTTGCGGTAGTAGTTTTACCTACTCCTCTTACACCAGAAAAGAGAAGTGCGTGTGGAACTTTGCCTTTAACTATAGAATTCTTGAGAGCAACAGTAATACCTTCCTGCCCTACTACATCGCTGAATCTTTGAGGTCTCCATTTTCTTGCGGTAACCTGATAACTCATCAATTACCTCAATTATTTAAAATTAATCAAAGAAGGATCATACTCCTCTGGTTTTTCATATCCGAGCAAATTACAAATGGTTGCGGCAACGTTTGTTAAACCTCTTTTCTCAAGAGGTGCCATTGTGTATTCTTTGTTATATCCAGAATCAACAATCACAAAAGGAACTGGATTTAAAGTATGAGCAGTCTTGGGTTCTTTTTTGCCATTTTTTATTGTAAACATTTCATCAGCATTTCCATGATCTGCTGTAATGATAGTTATACCACCAAGTTCATTTACGACTTCAACAAGTTTACCAACACATGCGTCAACAGTTTCAACAGCTTCTATTGCAGCTTCCATAACACCAGTGTGTCCTACCATATCACCATTAGCGAAATTAAGCCTTCCAAATTTGTATTTGCCTGATTTGAGAAGTTCTATAGTCTTTTCGGTTATCTCAAGAGCCTTCATTTTTGGAGCTTTATCGAATTGTATCTTATCAGATGGAATTTCTATATAAGTTTCAAGGGTTTCATCGACATAACCAGACTTATTACCATTCCAGAAATATGTAACATGGCCAAATTTTTGGGTTTCAGAAATAGCAAAAGATTTTATTCTTTCACCACATAAATATTCACTCACTGTCTTATCTATAAATGGTGGGCTGACAAGGTAATTTTTTGGTAAATGTAAGTCTCCATCATATTCCATCATACCAGCAAAGAGAACATTTGGTCTGTGTCCCCTATCAAAATATGGAAAATCATCATTTTCAAAAGCCATTGTTATTTCTATTGCTCTATCGCCTCTGAAATTATAAAATATAACACTATCATTATCAATAATTTTACCTACAGGCTCGCCATTTTCTTCTATTACGAATGATGGAAGATATTGGTCAGTTATTTTTGGGTCTTCATTATAGAAGGTTTCAACAGCCTCTCTTGCACTTTTGAATTTTCTTCCGATACCATGAACATGTGCATCATAGCCTCTTTTTACAATGTTCCAGTCTGCAAAGTATCTATCCATTGTTGTAACCATTCTTCCGCCGCCAGAAGCAATTTTATAATCGAGCCCCTGTTTTCTGTATTTATCAAGTTCCATTTCAAGTTTGTCAATATATATTAAAGCTGATTTTTCTGGAACATCTCTTCCATCGAGTAAGGTGTGAACTCTTACTTTTTTTATGCCGATTTCAGCGGCTTTTTTAATCATTGCAAAAAGATGATCTATATGCGAATGAACATTTCCATCTGAAAGTAAACCAATGAAATGAAGTGTAGAATTATTCTTAATGCAGTTTTCTATCAGTTTTAACCAGACTTCTCCTTTAAAAATGGATCCATCTTCTATTGCCAAATTAACCCTCTTAGCTCCCTGTGCAAAAACCCTTCCAGCTCCAAGTGCGTTATGCCCTACTTCACTATTTCCCATATCTTCATCTGATGGAAGTCCTACTGCAGTTCCATGAGCTTGAAGAGTTGTAAAAAGCTCTGTTTTGAATAATCTGTCAAGATTGGGTGTCTTTGCCATATATACAGCATTACCCTCATATTCTTTACCAAGCCCTATTCCATCCATAATTATGAGAAGTAAAGGACCTTTTCTACCATTAAATTTATCAAGTTTCTTTAAGGATAAACATTCTTTCATTATCTTCCCCTCTTAAAATTATTAACAGAATATTATAAATTAATTATTTTAAAAAAGCAAACTAATTTCTTCCTTGTAATGTTCCCCAAAATTTTTTAATTGCAAAAAATGGATTTTTATGTTAAAATCTTATTTCACTACGAGGGGAATCAATGAAAAATTTTGTCCATCTCCATAATCATTCACATTACAGTATTCTTGATGGTGTTTCAAAAATCGATGAAATAGTGAAAAAGACAAAAGAGTATGAGTTTTCCTCTGTTGCTATAACTGAACACGGAAATCTTTTCAGTGTAATGGAATTTTACAAAGAATGCAAAAAAAATGATATTAAACCCATAATTGGTTGTGAAGTATATGTTTCTCCAAAAAGTAGATTTGAAAAGGATAAAGATGAAAAATATCACCATCTTGTTTTGCTTGCAAAAGATTATGAAGGTTATAAAAATTTAATGAAGATTTCCTCGGCTGGTTATATTGAAGGATTTTACTATAAGCCGAGAGTTGACAAGGAAATACTTGCTGAGTATTCAAAAGGGCTTGTTGTTTTGACTGCTTGTCTTGGAGGTGAAATTCCAAAACTTATTCTTTCAAATTCTGATGATTCAATATTGAGTGAGGCTATTGACTGGTATATTCAAACTTTTGGAAGAGAGAATTTTTTCCTTGAAATTCAAAACCACAATATAAGAGAGGAGATTATTGTAGCTAAAAAGATTCTTGAACTTTCAAAAAGATTTGATTTAAGGGTAGTTGCAACAAATGATTCTCATTATATCAATAAAGATGACGCAAAGTTGCAGGAGATCGTTTTTGCTATAAGGGATAAAACAACTTTGAAAGATCCAAAAAGGCAAATTTATCCGACAAATGAGTTTTTTTATAAGTCTTATGAAGAAATGTTTGAATTGTTTAAAGAGGTTCCCGAAACACTATCAAATACCAAACTTGTTGAAGAAATGTGCAATCTTACATTAAAACTTAATGAAAAACATACACCTCTATACAATCTTCCTCCCGGAGAAGATGCTTTTTCTTATTTAACAAAATTATGTAATCAGGGGCTTGAAAAAAAATTTAATGGTAAAGTGCCTCTTGAATATAAGGAAAGGCTTGAACTTGAACTTAACCTTATTAATCATATGGGTTTTTCAAATTACTTTTTGATTGTTGCTGACTTTGTTAATGAAGCAAAAGAAAGAGGCATACTTGTTGGACCTGGAAGAGGCTCGGCAGCAGGGGCTTTACTTTCATATGCCCTTGGTATAACGGAAGTTGATCCCATAAAGTATCAACTTCTGTTTGAAAGATTTTTGAATCCTGAAAGGGTAAGTATGCCAGATATTGATGTTGATTTTCAGGATGATAGAAGAGATGAGATAAAGGAGTATATAAGAACAAAGTATGGCTACAATAACACTGCTGATATTATTACATTTGGTGTATTGAAAGCAAGAGCAGCCTTAAAAGATGTTGGCAGAGTTCTTGATATTCCACTTGAGAAGGTAAATAAGATCACAAAGATGATTGACAATAAAATGGCTAACGAACCTCTTTCAGAGGTTGTTGAGCAGGTGCCTGAACTTAATATTATTAAATCAAGTGGTTCAAAAGAAGAAAAAGAATGGATAGAATATTCAATCAGGCTTGATGGAACGGTAAGAAATATAGGCACCCATGCATCAGGGCTTATTATTTCTGACATTCCTTTATCAGAGGTTGTTCCTCTATATAAAGATCAGGAAAGTGGGGTTATTTCGACACAATTTGAAGGAACTTATCTTGAAGAGAATGGCTTACTCAAAATGGATATTCTTGGGCTTTCAAACCTCACGATAATTAAAGATTGTCTTAAGAGAATTCAAAAAAACCATCATATTAAAATTGATTTGAATAAAATTCCTCTTGATGATCAAAATGTGTTTAAGCTTTTCTGGAATGGGCAAACTGCAGGTATTTTTCAGTTTGAATCAAGTGGTATGACTGAATATTTGAAGCAACTCAAGCCAACTACAATTGAAGACTTGATAGCTATGAATGCACTTTATAGGCCCGGTCCAATGGATAATATCCCGAAATATATAGCAAGAAAACATGGACTTGAGGAAATAGATTGCTACCATGAAGATCTTGAGAATATTCTTAAGCCTACTTTCGGTATCATTGTATATCAGGAACAGGTGATGCAAATTGCGCAGGTTCTTGCTGGCTTTTCACTTGGAAAAGCTGATATTGTAAGAAGAATAATGGCAAAGAAAAAACCAGAAGAACTTGAAAAAATAAAGCCAGAATGGATAGAAGGAGCTATTTCAAGGGGGTATTCAAAAGAGCTTGCTGAAAAATTGTTTGATATTCTTGTGCCTTTCTCAAATTATGCATTTAACAAATCTCACTCTGCAGCCTATGCAATTTTAGCCTATCAGATTGCATATCTTAAAACTTATTATAAAATTGAATTTATGGCATCACTTCTTTCAATGAATATGGGGGATAGTGATGCAGTGAGAAAATACTGTGATGAATGCAACAATAGTAAGATTAAAATCCTTCCTCCCGATATTAACAAGAGTGAATGGGAATTTAAGGAAGAAAATGGTAAGATAATTTTTGGTTTTGGTGCTGTAAAAGGGCTTGGAGAAGTTTTTGTAAAAGCTATTATTGATGAAAGAAATATGGGGGGTGATTTTACTTCATTTGAGAATTTTCTTGAAAGAATGCAAAAGAAGGAAGATTTTAAGAAAAATTATATAGAAATACTTATTAAGGCTGGAGCATTTGATTCTTTAACTGATGAAGATAGTTGTCTCAAACATAAAAGTGAGTGGCTACACAAGTTTGAAGATTATATCTCACATAAGGAAAGCCTTGATAGAGAATTGGAAAATGGAAATCAATATCTTTTTGGTGAAGATATTTTTGAGTGTAAAGATATAAAGAAAGAGACAAAAATTATCAGCCTTAAAGATGAATTTCTCTATGAATTCGAGGTTTTTGGCTTTTACTTAAGTAAGAAAATATTCAGCCATTATGAGAAAAAATTTGGTATAATTTCAAAGATAAGCAAAGAACATATTGATAAACTTGAGAATACTAATTTTTTGATTTCTGGTTTTATTTCTGAAATGGATATTAAAATTGCCTCAAACAAGAAGCCTTATGCTATAATAAATGTTGATAATGGAAATGAAGTTTTTAAATTTATGCTTTTTTCTGAAAAATATGAAAGATTTGCAAGCATTTTGAAACCAAAGGAATTTGTGTTTATAAGGTTTAAAACTGTGAAAAATAACGGTAATGTTCAATATGAACTTTTAGATATAAAAAATATAGAACGTCTATCAGATGAAAGATTTACGGAATTTCACATCTATGTAGATGAGTTAAAAACTGAATTTGATGATTTTCAAATGGAAATCAAAAACTTTAAAAAATGGATAGAACTTCCAGAGATGAAAGGTCCACTGAAGATCTTTTGTCATTTGATTGGAAAGTCTATAAGCCTCATTGCCTTTTCAGATAGATATAACATAAAATATAGCAAGACACTTGTAGAAAAGATTATTAATTTTCCTTTTGTTGAAGGAATATGGCTTTATTAAACCTGAGATTTCAGCCTCTTGAGATTTTCGGCTATAACTGGAAAACTTTTCATAGCTTCAATATAAAGACAGGTTGATTTAAAAACGCCGCTTTCATAAAAAGTGCAGTTTTTATTTGCTTCGTTTTCGTCAAATGGATTACAGATTTCTTTTGTTAGTGGACAAATCTTTTCCATAATTTTCCTCCCTACTCTATAAGCATTGAAACATCAAGCGGTTTTATAGTATGAGTTAATTCACCCATAGAAACAAAATCCACACCAATTTCAGCAAGTTTGATTAATCTTTCTTTGTTAACATTTCCAGATACTTCTACATACTTTTCATTTTTAAGTAAATTAAAGGCTTTTTTAACCTCTTCATCATTCATATTGTCAAGCATTACAATTTCTGCTTCTGTTTGTAAAACTTCATCTATCTGTTGGATTGAATTTATCTCTATTTCTACCAGTGCATCTGGTATAAAATTTTTTGCCATTCTCACAGCTTCTTTTATGCTTCCTACTGACTTAATGTGATTTTCTTTTATGAGAAACATATCATATAAGCCGTATCTATGATTATAGCCACCACCAATGGAAACAGCATATTTTTGGAGAAGTCTCATTCCTGCTATTGTTTTCCTTGTATCGAGTAGTTTCGTGTGAGAGAATTTTATTTCATTTGTGTAATTATAAACTTTTGTTGATATGCCAGATAAGAACCCCAAAAAGTTGAGAGCAGTTCTTTCTACAGAGAGAAGATTTCTTGTAATTCCAGTGATTTCAGCTATTTTTTCTCCTTTTTCAACTATTTCGCCATCTTTTTTTAAAATGCTAACCTCAGTATCAGGGTCATAAAGTTTGAATGATTTTTTGATGAAGTCTGTTCCACAGACTATACCTTTTTCTTTAGTAAAGATTATAGCTTTTTCTTTTTTGTTTTTAAGTAGTGCATTGGCTGTAATGTCCTCTTTTCCAATATCTTCTTCAAATGAAATTTTGATTAAGTTTTCAACAATGTATTCTGGTATTGATAAAAGTCTTTTTGGAAAATCTATAGCTTTTCTCATCTTAAATTCCTGAAAGCCTCTGGAAAATAAAGTGAGCGATTGTATCCTTCACATCGTTTGACATATTAACAAATCTGAAAGCACAGAATTTTTTCTGGTAAGCAACAACAACGGCATCAACATCAATATCCTTTCCCTCTATCATAAATTGCATATTTTTGATTTCCATTCCGACAGAAAGAGAATCTTCTGGGAATGTTCCAACAAGCTCAAGAGCTACACCTCCAAAACTTATATCTTTTATAACGCCTATGATGAGCTGAAGATTTACTGGAGAGCGAAATTTGACGCCAATTTTTTCGTTTGGGTTGTTTGGGTCTAAGGAAACTCTTGCAAATTTTCTATCGGGTGGTGTCCCTTTTATTTTTTCGTAGGCTTTTATAAGATAACTTGCTATAAAGTCTCCTGTTGAATTATTCTTTATAAAACCTATGACACCGAGTTGAACTGCCGCAGTGATATATTGCTTGTCTATTGCAGAAATTAAAAGAATTACAGCAACTTTTTTTATGTTTTCATCTTGAGAACTTTTTACAGCTTTAACAAGCTGAAAAACTTCATCAAAATCCTCTCTTATTACATCCATTACAACTATATCTGGTGTATCAGAAGAGATTTTTTGCATAAGTGATTCAGGATTTTCTACATGAATCAAGTTAATACCCTGTGGAATAAGAGAGGTTACAAACATATTCCTTACAAAGTAAGATTGTGTATAAACCATTACCTTCATTTAAATATCCTTCTCCAAAAATTTTTTTAATTTTTCATATACTTTAATTGCAACTTTTTCAGGTAATCCAGCTTTCATTAAATCTTCTTTTTTAAGATTTTTTATTATATCATAGTTTAAAAATTTTTGCATTATTATTTCTCTTCTTTTTTTACCTATTCCTTCAATTTCATCAAAGACGGATGATAATTCAGATTTATTTTTTATTTTGTTATAAAAGCTGTTTGCAAATCTATGAGTTTCATCTCTTACCTGTTGTAGTAGATGTAAGGCTGGAGAATTTTTAGGGAGTATAATTGGTTCACTTTTGAATGGAACAAATATTTCTTCATTCTCTTTTGCAAGAGAAATTGTATCAATTTTTAGTTCAAGTTCATTTAAGGCTTTTAAAGCGGCGTTAAGCTGTCCTTTTCCTCCATCAATGAGTATAAGGTCTGGAAATTCCTTTTTTTCTTTTTTAAGTCTATCATATCTCCTATAAACTGCTTCATATATCATTGCAAAATCATCAGGTGAGTTTTTATTTTTTATCTTCATATGCCTGTAATTTTTTTTGTCGGGTTTTCCATTGAAAAAAGATATAACGCTTGCAACAGAGTGTTCTCCAAGAATATTTGCAATGTCAAACCCTTCTATTCTTACTGGAATTTTAGATAGTCCGAGTGCTTCTTTTAAGGTATCAAGATGTTCCGAAACATCAACTTTTGTCCACAATTGGCTGAAATGTAAGGCTGCATTTTCGTTTGATATTTTTATGATTGAACTTTCTGTAATGTTATCAGCTATTAAAATTTTTCTTTCAATATTGGTGGAATTTAATTCACTGGCAAGGTCTTTAAATTTTTCGTCAATTACTATATCCACATCATTTTTATATTCAAGCAAAAAATGTCTTAAAATATCTTCTTCATTTTCTTCAAAATATACTGTCCCACTGAAACTTTGTTTCCCAACCATTTTCCCATTTCTTACTCTTGAGACTACTATTACACTTTTCCCCCACTTTGAAAATATTCCAATATAATCCCTTGATATTTCTTTATTAAGAAAAACATTCTGGCTTTCTTCAAAAACCTTTATTGAGTCTATCTTTTCTTTGATTTTTTGGGCTTCTTCAAAGAGAAGTTCTTTTGCTTTTTCTTTCATTTCTTTTGTAAGCTGTTGAATTAATTTTTGATAGTCACCATTCAAGAATTTTATTGCCCTCTCAACGTTTTTTTTATATTCAGTTTCATTAATTCTTCCAATACAGGGAGCACTACACATATTGATGTGATAATACAAACACTCTTTTTTTGGCATTACTTTGCATACTCTCAGTTGAAATGTTTTTTGTATTATATCGATTGAATCTCTCACAGATTTTGCACTTATGTAAGGTCCAAAGTATAAACTTCCGTCTCTCTTTTCTTCTCTTGCAAAAACGATTCGAGGGAATTTTTCGTTTGTTATTTTTATAAAAGGGTAAAACTTATTGTCTTTAAATTGAACATTGTATTTTGGTTTGTATTGTTTTATAAAGTTTGCTTCGAGTATTAATGCTTCGGATTCATTGTTTACTGAGATTATATCTATAAATACTATATTTTCTACAAGAGAGGCTGTTTTAATGTCCTGTTTTTTCTGAAAATAGCTTGTAATTCTTTTTTTCAGATTCTTTGCTTTCCCAACGTATATAATGTTGCCAGAAGAATCTTTCATTATATATACACCATAGTTTTCAGGAATATTATTTATTTCCTGTGGTGTAAAAATAGCAATGTTTTCTTTTATTTCAATATTACCATTCATTTTTTGGATTTATACCGATAGCTTTTCTTTTTTCTTTTTTACCCATATATTTCTTTTCTTCTTCCTTTATAAGGTTAAGTAAATTTTCTATATCTTTTGGCTTTTGGTCCATTTCATTTTGTGAGGATTGGGAAGAAGAGCTTGAATTATTCTGGCTTGATGATTGAGAGTTTTTGTCGTTCTTTGGGCTATTCTGTTGTTCTTGATTTTTATTTTGTTGTTTTTGTTCTGATTGATTTTGTTGCTGTTGCTTGGCATAGAGGAGGTTAAGCAAAGCTTTTTTGTATAATTCACTTTTTGGCTCTTCGTTTACTAAAACCTCTTTATATTTTTCTATGGCTTTGTCTATTTCATTTTTTTCAAGGTATAAGTTGCCAAGATTGTAGTTTGCCCTGTTAACTAATTTTTTGTTGTTTGACTTTATTGCTCTATTGTAATATTTTTCTGAGTCTTCATAATTCCCGAGTTTATAGTAGGTATTTCCAATATTATACGTAAGTTTGTCATTTTTTTGTTCTTTAAGCTGAGCCTTTTGAAAATATTTTAAGGCATCTTCATAGTTTTCCTTTTTATACTCTTTTACACCTTTTGTTTTCAAACTTGCAAAGCTATTGTTATTAAAAATTACAAGAGTAGTAGCAATCAATAATACTTTTTTTGTTAGATTGAAATTTATTTTTTTAATTGGTAAGTAAAGGTATATTAATAGTAATAATAAAGCTATTAAAAGAAAATACTGGTATTGAGGTTCAAGGTATTCATATTTACTTAATCCAAATTTTGTCTTTTTTATCTGATCAACTTTTGAGAGTAGCTTTTCAATATCTTTACTATAGAAGAATTCTCCTTTTGTTTCTTCGGCGATTGACTTCAACATTTTTTCATTTAATTGAGATACAACCACTTTACCATCTTTTTTGAGATAATCAACTATATTACCATTGTTATCATAAAGAGGAATATTTCCTCCATTTGGTGTGCCAATACCTACAGTAAAAATTATAACTCCTTTTTCTTTTGCTATTTTTGCAGACTTCAAGGGATTAAATTCATAATCCTCACCATCTGTTATTATTATCATAACTTTATGAGTTAAGGTATTCTCTTCAAATAAAGCAAGGGCTTTTTTTATAGCATCCTCAATGTTTGTTCCCTGAATATCTATCATATCTGTGCTTAATTCATTTATAAATGTTGATGCTGCTTCAAGATCAGTTGTAAGAGGTAAAACATTGAAGGCAAATCCAGCAAATGCTGTTACACCTACTCTATTACCTGTAAGTCTTGAAAGAATTTTATTTCCAATATTTTTTGCTTCTGTTAATCTATCAGGTATTGCATCTTTTGTGAGCATACTTCTTGAAATGTCAAATACTATGACAAGATCTATTCCTTCCATTGTTCCATAACTTGATTTACTACCCCATCTTGGATCAAGTAGAGAAATAAAGATAAAAAAAGTTGCCACAACTAATATTACTGGTTTAAGCTTATAAAAAAATGGGTCAATTTCTGATGAGATAAAATTGTTGTTTTTACTGAAATATTTCAAAAAGTTAACCTTTATAACAGCCGAAACTATTACTATTAAAACAGCTAATATGAACAATAGTAGAAAAATCAAAAAATAGTCAATCTTTGCAAAAAGCATATATATGATTTTAGTAATATTGATGCCTTTTGTCAAATAAATTATATTTTTGGTGATAAAAAATATTATAATATGATAATATTTTCTTTACTTTCAGAAATAATTTTATTATAATTAAGATGAAAAATAAATTTTAGGAGTTTTAAAATGGAAAGATTAATTGATGATAAGTCAAGAGAAGGGCTTAAAACATATTTTGCAGATGTTTTACAGAGAGATGTAAATGTGGATATTTATACTGATAAAAATTCTGAGATGTCAGAATTTGTTGTTCAACTTTCAAACGAACTTGCTGAGCTTTCATCCAAGGTTAAAGTTAATGTTTATGAGATGAACAAGGCTCAAAAATATGGTATTTCAACGGATCCTTTTATTGTAATTGGGGAGAATCTTGGATATAAGCTGATTTTTAACGGGACTCCAGCAGGTCATGAAGCCAATACTTTCATTGAACTTATAAAAATGGCTTCTGTTGGTTCATCTGGTCTTGGTGATGAGACGAAGAAAGGCTTAAGTGAAGTAAAGGATAAGACTAAAATTCAGGTTTTTGTTACTCCATCCTGTCCTTATTGTCCTTATGCAGCGATTCTTGGGGGAGCATTTGCTGTAGAAAATGGGAATATAACGCTTGAAGTTGTTGAAGCACAGGAAAATATTCCGCTTTCTCAGAAGTTTAATGTTTCTTCTGTTCCTCTTATTGTTGTAAATGAGGATATAACAAAATCGTTGGTCGGTGTTCAGCCAGAAGACAAACTTTTAGCTTTAATTTCTGGGAAAGAGATAAAACATGAAGTAGCTGAATTACCAGACAATCCAGATGGAGTGGTATATCTTAATGATGGTAACTTCAATGAGGCTTTGAAAAAATATGAAAAACTTGTTGTTGATTTCTGGGCTGACTGGTGTATGCCATGTAAAATGCTTGCTCCGATTATAGACAGTCTCTCTGGGGAATTAAAGGGAAGAGTTGTTTTTGCAAAACTCAATACTGATGAAAATCCAATTGTATCTGGTGAGTATAATGTTGAGTCAATTCCCACTCTACTTTTATTTAAGAATGGTAAACAGGTTAACAGACTTGTCGGGGCAAGGTCAAAAGAGCAACTTTACAACGAAGTTTCTTCCACTTTTAAACTTATTTCATTAGCATAAAAAACTGCGGGATAGTCCCGCAGTTTTTTATTTTATACTATTGTAAAAAGCTGCAGCTACTGCTCCTGCAAATGGAATAAGCCATAAATAAGCAATTCCTAAGGTTAATACACACAAAACAGCAAGTATACTAAAAATTATATAAAGCAAAAAGAGTTTTCCTTTGTTTCCCTTCATTATTTGAACGCTTTTCTTTATAGCCTCAAACCCAGATATTTCAGGTTCGTCAGCAATAATGAAAAATGTCATCGAATATGAAAATGCAGCAATTATTGCGGGAATTAAAAGTAAATAACTTAACAAAATAAATATAATAAATGAAGTATCATTAAGTAGACTGTATAAATTTGACATATCACCAGTTATTAAACCACTGTTAACAACATAAACAACAATTAATATGGCAAAAGGAATTATAAATATTAATGACCACAAAAAAAGAAAAATAATAAAAAGAAGATAAGCAACAAAACTTCTTGCAAAGTTTTGATTTGAAAATCCTTCAAATAACATATTGAAACTTACCTCTTCATTTCTTGTTAAGGAAATAAAGTATTTTGATAGCCCTACTAATAGAGGACCCAAGACTATTAAGGTAACTATTGAACCCAATATTGGTATGAATGCTAAAATAATCAAGATTGCAAGAGATACAAGAGATACCCCGATAGAAAGCAACCATTTTCCTTTAAGAGAACTGTTAGCAGTTTTCATTAAATCAGAAATTTTTACACTCATAATATTCCTCCTCAAACTTATTGTAACTAATTATTTTTTTTATTGCAAATATGTTATGAAAAATTTTCAATTTTATTCAACTAAAACTTGAATAAATTTTCAAACTCTAATATTATTTTTATATGTTTATTATTTTGTTGTTTTTGCCATGTTTGTTTTTTGCTGAAGTTAAGCCTGTTATAATCGTTGATGATTTTATAGAATCTACAAATTCTTATATATCTCAAACGCATAATTTAATACTTGAAAATCTTAAAGGTTATGATATTTCAAATTTTGTGATTCAGCCTTTTGTTTATAAGGTTGAAAAAAATATTTATTTAAAAGCCAAAATATATACAAATAAATCCTTTATAAAAGAAGAAGAAGTTTATGTAAAACTTCCTATTTCAGAAGAAAAGTGGATTGTTGCTGTCAAAGATTTAATTTTGAGACTAACAAATGAAACAAATACGCCGTATATCTCAAAAGAAGACAAAGAATTAAAAGAGAAAATCAATAGTTTTAGTGAGGAAGAGTTAATAAATTTGATAAAAGAGTTGAGTAAAAATAAATCCTTACAGCTTGTAAGTATTTTTAATTTTGGATATTCATTTCCTATGAATATTGAAATAAGTTTTATAAGCCTTTTTAAAACGTGGAGTTTTAGTGATTTTTTGTCTTTTGGATTTGGAACGAAAGTTTTAAAGGTTTATCCACTACTCCCTTATGAGACAAATTCTGCAATAACTATACTTCCGGTTGAAATTTATTTTCCATTATTTATAGATCAAAAATCAAAATATAATGACATAATTTTTAATTTTGAATGGGGCTGGTATAAAAACAACACAACAAATACAATAAAGTACAATGAAGATTTAACCTATATTGACTTAAGTATAAAATACTTACTTCCTTACACAATTTTAAAGGCAGGGATTAATTATAACTATCTTCGTGATAAGGTACTTTTTTATGCTGGTGTAGATATCTATATTGGCAGATATGGAAAAGAATAAGTTTATTTTACGTATAGCTTTCTGATCTTCATATAGTCATCTTTCTTTGAAGGATCGTAAACACAAAATTGGTTTTTACCAAGATATTTTGCTTCGTACAATGCATTATCAGCTTCCTGTTGTAATTTCTGATAATCTGATTCTATTTTTTTATCATCCAAGAATTTTTGTTCAACAAATTTGTAGGAAATAGATGAAATTCCTGCACTTACCGTTACCTTAAGTTTTTCTCCTTTATGTTCAATTTCAAGTTGTCTTATTCTATCCATAATCTTTGATACATAAACCTTTGCCCCTTCTATATCAGTTGCAGGAAGGATAACATCAAACTCCTCTCCACCAAATCTTATAACGTAATCAGTAGGTCTTGAGCCGCTTTTCAAAATATCAGCTATCTCTACTAAAACTTTATCTCCTACATCATGCCCGTATTTATTATTAAAATGTGAAAAGTTGTCTATGTCAAACCTTACAAAAGAGATATGATATAACATTTGCCTGAATCCGTCATAAAATATTCTTGAGGCTGTTTTAACTATATTGGTAAGATAGTCTCTTTTGAATTTTAAAAGGTTTGTTTTTTCATCTACGTTAACTTTTTGTTCAAGTAATTCATACTTATCAAGAAGCGAAAAGTATTCAAGCTCAGATAGTCTTAAATTTTCTACAATATCATCATCAAGAACTCCAGCTTTAAAAAGACGAGTAATTATTTCAATGTTTCTCAATTGAAAGTCTTTAAGCTCAATGTTTTTATTTTTCTCCATATAAAACCTCTATTTTACTAATGTAGAAAGTATTTTCTTTATTATGTTTTCAACAGAAGTATTGTTTATAAAATCTTTATCTTCAAAAACATTCTCTATAGCTTTTTTTGCTTCAAACTCTGAATAACCAAGAACTTTCAAAGCCATAAGCACTTCTATTTTTTTCTTATCAAATTCGTTTACTACCTCTATTCTTTCAGATAGTTCAAGTTTTTTAATTTTATCGGATAGTTCAAGCACAATTCTTGAAGCAAGTTTAGCTCCTATTCCTTTTACACTTGAAAAAATTTTTTCATTCTCCATTACGATTGCCTTTCTTATATCATCAACTGATAATTCAGAGAGTATTCTTAAAGATTGTTTAACTCCAAGTCCATTAACAGTAAGCAATAGTTCAAAAACCTTTTTTTCATCCTGAGTAAGAAAGCCTACAAAATATGCCTCATCTTCCCTCAAAATGAATTTTACGAATATTTTTACTTTACTACCAATTTCTGGCAAAGAATTAAAAACCCTTGTAGGAATGAGAATTTCATAACCAACTCCATTGCAATCAAGGATCAACAAATTTTCATCTTTTGAAACTAAAATTCCATTTAAAAAACTGAACATAGTTTATTATCCAATGAATAAAATTTTGTGTCAACGAAATTTTATTTCTATAAAATTTTCAAATTTAAGAACAATCAAAACAAATAGTCCACTTAAACCAACTAAATTAGCGACACTTTGAAGGTCTTTTGAAAACAAAGAAATACCTACAATCTGGATTATTATAGCTATAAAGATTGAAATATCATATATCTTTTTCTTTGAAATAACATAATAATTTACAAGATAGGTTATATAAGCAAATGGAATATATACGATTGAGTAATATGGGAGTAATTTTTCAAAGCCTGAATATTGTCCTTTAAGAATATAGCTTGAAATAAATGGTGAGAAAATAAATACCAATCCTATAAATCCACAAAGGAAAATTGTTAAAAATAAAAGGGCAAGTCTATTTGCTTTTTTCATATCTTCAGATTTTGATAGAACTGGCAAAAAAACTGTGGAAATCGATAATGCTATATAAAATGAGGCTTTTCCTATAACGCTTACTGAAGAATAAATCCCGGATAGCTCAGGTAATTTTGACCTTACAATTATTGAATCAATGTTGGATAAGATTGTGAATCCACTTATTGCAGGAAAGCTATGAACAAAAGAAGTAAAAAATTTTTTAGTTTCAAATTTTTGGTTTTCTATTTTAATTTTCTTTTTTTTACAAAAAAATTCAAAGAGAAGTAGTAAAATAGTAAAAATATTTCCAGCTATGAAAGCGAAAATAGTCCCTAAATAGTTATTGGTTATATAAACAATTAGAAATCCAGTGATTAGTTTTACAATTGTTGGAAAAATCTGTATTATTGAAAGATAGATGAAATTTTCCCTTGCCTGTAAATAGGCGATGAAAACGCAGATGAAGAAAGGGAAAAGGGTCATTATGATAAGATAGATAAAATCTTCTGTTTTTTCGATTTTTAAAAAAGTTTTCAGTAATGGTAAAAAAATTAAATAAATAATTAAAAGTAAAATTGATAGAATAAATAACCATTTAAAGGCATTTTTTATGTAATTTAATGCTTCATTTTCTTTATCTTTATGAACAAGTATTGATAATTCTCTTGTTATGAAAAATTGAAATGTATTTGGAATGAGTGTTATAAAAAGTGAAAGAATGATAAGAGGGTATATAACTCCATACTTTTCTGGTCCAAGCATTCTTTGCATAAGTATATGAAATATGAAATTAAGCCCGCCCACCAAAAAATTTGTAAATGACATAAGTGATGAATTAAAAAATTCCTTTTTACGAAATATTCTTAATATACTCATCTGATAACCTTAATCTTTGAAATATCATTTTTTGATAACATCTGGATGCCAAAATTTTCAAAATTTACTTTAAGAAGATTTGAGCTTGCGAATTTAACTTCACCTTCTCCAAAGGAAGAGTGAAAAATTTTCATTCCACTTGTAAGTTCACTATAATCGGTTATCTCAGACATAGTTTTATTTTTATTTTCTGGTAATTTTTGTCTTGAATATTGTTTTATTTTAACATATTCTATCAATTCATCAGGTATGTCGTTAAGAAATGGAGAAGGAAAACATTCCCTTATTTCTCCAAATGAGAGTCTTGTGTCAGAATATGATATAAACAATTTCTCTTTCGCTCTTGTTATAGCAACATAAAACAGCCTTCTTTCTTCATTCATTTCCTGAACAGAAGTTGTTGCAGATGAATGTGGTATAAGACCGTCAATTGTTCCTACAATGAAAACAACTGGAAACTCAAGTCCCTTAGCATTATGAATTGTCATAAGAGAAACATAATTTCTCTCTTCATCGCTACCAATTTCATCAGAACTACTTTGAAGTGTTATATCATTTATGTAATCTACTATTGTAACTTCTTTTTTGCTACCTTCATATAATTTTATTGAGTTAATGAGTTCTTCTACATTTTCCCATCTTTCTTCTGGATTTTCTTCATACTTATGAAGATAATCTTTGTAGTCAATTACATCAAGAAGAATCTTTACAAAATTTGCGGGTGAAATTTTATCTTTATTCTCACTCAGTTCTGAAATTATTTCTCCAAGATTATGTAAACTATCAATAACAGCCTTATTTACTCTTTCGAGCTGATATTTACCAAGAAGTATATCAATTAAGCCAAAACCTTCATTGTAGAGGTTTCTTATCTTGTTGATAGTAGCTTCCCCTACTCCTCTTTTTGGCACATCAATTATTCGCTCAAAGGAAGCCCAGTCTTCTGGATTAACTATAAATTTTATATAGGAAAGAATATCTTTTATTTCTTTTCTTGCATAAAATTTTAATCCACCAAAAACCCTATAAGGAATATTTTTGTATAATAATTCTTCTTCTATTATTCTTGATTGTGCATTTGTTCTATAGAAAACAGCAAAATCTTTATAGTCATATTTTCCAAGTAAATTATCTATTGTTTCAACAACCCATCTTGCTTCTTCTTTATCTGTGTATGCATCGTAAATTTTTATTTTTTCACCACCTTTTTTCTCAGTCCAGAGTTTTTTTTCCATTCTGTCATAGATTTTTTCTACTACTTTGTTGGCTGCTTCAAGTATGATAGAAGTTGATCTATAATTTTGTTCAAGAGGAATTATTTTTGCATTATATCTTTCTTTAAAGTCATAAATATTTTTAATTTGTGCTCCACGCCAGCTATATATTGACTGATCATCATCTCCAACTACACAGATGTTTTTATTTTTTTCTGCTAAGAGTTTTACCAATTCATACTGAGAAACATTGGTGTCCTGAAATTCATCTATCATTATATAATGCCAGAGGTTCTGATACTTATCAAGTAAATTTTGATTTTCTTTTAAAATTTTATATGGAAGGATTATTAAATCGGAAAAATCAAGGGCTTTGCTTTTTCTTAACCTTTTTTCATATTCTTCATAGACTTTTGCGGCAACTTCATCAAAATTGGAATGTATGGATTTTTTGAATTCATCAATACTTATATTATCATCTTTTAAAGATGAAATTTTGTTAAGAATAGAAGACGGAGAAAATTTTTCTTTACTATAGTTAAAATCTTTAAGTATTGCTGATATTAAAGCCTTTGAATCATTATCATCATAAACAACAAAATCTTTAGGATACGAAATATATTCTGGATTCTGTCTTAAAATCATAAGACCTGTTGAATGAAAAGTTCTGATCCATACATTTGACAAGTCATATCCAACAAGTTTAGATATCCTCTCTTTCATTTCATAAGCAGCTTTGTTTGTAAAGGTCACGGAAAGAATATTAAATGGTTTAACCTTTTTTTCTCTCAAAATATAAGCAAATCTATGAGTTATAACCCTTGTTTTACCTGAGCCAGCTCCAGCAAGAACGAGTAAGGCTCCATCTGTATGTAAAACAGCTTCCTTTTGCTTTTCATTGAGAGGTGCAAGAATTGGGTCAGACATAAAAATTCCTTTTTAGAAAAATAGTGGTGGGTAGAAACCCACCACTTAATCATTTATTTATAAATATTATAGAACGCTTTTAACTGTGGATAGATTGCCATATCACCAAGTTCTTCTTCTATTCTGATCAACTGGTTGTATTTTGCAATTCTATCTGTTCTTGACATTGAACCAGTTTTAATCTGACCAGTATTCAATGCAACTACAAGGTCTGCAATTGTTGCGTCTTCTGTTTCACCACTTCTATGTGATACAACTGCAGTATAACCAGCTCTCTTTGCCATTTCTACTGCATCTATAGTCTCTGTTAATGTTCCAATCTGGTTCAATTTAATAAGAATAGAGTTAGCAATTCCTTTCTTGATACCTTCTTCAAGTATCTTTGGATTTGTAACAAATACATCATCACCAACAAGCTGAATTTTCTTACCAAGTCTGTCTGTAAGAAGTTTCCATCCTTCCCAGTCATTTTCTCCAAGTCCGTCTTCTATTGATATTATTGGATAGCTATTAACTAATTTTTCCCAGAATTCAACCATCTGTTCTGATGAAAGAATTTGTTTTGTTGATTTCCAGAATTTATAACCTTTCTTTCCATCCTTTTCTGCTTCACCCCAGAGTTCACTTGAAGCTGGATCAAGAGCTATGTAAATATCTTTTCCTGCTTTGTAGCCAGCCTTTTCAATTGCTTCAACAAGGAGTTCGAGAGGTTCTTCGTTGCTCTTTAAATCAGGAGCAAATCCACCTTCATCTCCTACAGCTGTACTATAACCTTTAGATTTAAGAATTGACTTTAAAGCATGGAAAGTCTCAGCAAGATAAACAAGGGCATCTTTAAAAGTTGGTGCACCAACAGGCATTATCATAAATTCCTGCAAATCAACTGTGTTGTCTGCATGTTTACCACCATTAAGAACATTTGCCATTGGGACAGGCATAATTTTTGTGTTGGTTCCACCTATGTATCTATAAAGTGGAAGACCAAGATAGTTTGCAGCTGCTTTTGCTACTGCAAGAGAAACACCTAAAATAGCATTTGCACCGAGTTTTTCTTTATTCTCAGTACCATCAAGCTCTATCATTGTTCTGTCAACTTCTACCTGATTTAGAGCATCCATTCCAACAATTTCTTCTGCGATTGTTTCATTAACATTTTCAACAGCCTTTAATACACCTTTACCTGAAAGCCTTTTTTTATCACCATCTCTCAATTCTACAGCTTCTCTTTCACCAGTAGAAGCCCCACTTGGTACTGCTGCCCTACCCATTGTTCCATCTTCAAGAATTACATCTACTTCAACAGTAGGATTACCCCTTGAATCAAAAATTTCTCTAGCCTGAATATCAATAATTGTTGACATATATCTCCTCCAACTTTTTTTCCATTTTATTTTATAGACAGATTATAAAAAAGTCAATTTAAGTTTACAAAAGATATTAAGTTCAATTTTTTTTCTTAATTGCTTTTTTTTAGGTATTTTAAAATATTTAAGGTTTTAAAATTTTAAAAAAAATTGCTAAAGAATTTACTGGAATATTAAAAAGTTAAAAGTGGATAAATTAATATAGTGTTTTAAAATTATTTATCTTTATTAAAATAAGGATCAGATTTTAACCTTATGTTTTGGTTGGTGGTGTATGCCATTTGGCTTAATATTAACCCCTATGTATGTAATTCACAATATTAAAGAAAAGAAAAAAATTGGTAAAGTTGATGAAAGATTAAGAGACTGGGTGATTGATAATATAAAATTAGTCAAAAACAAATTAAATATAGAGAAAGTTAATTAATATAAGTTAAAACCTGAAAGTCATCCCAATTCTTATTGGTAAAAGTGGAATTAGAACTTGGGCACTACTAAAGAAATCAAATTCTATACCACTTTCTATAAAAATTTTACAGCTTTCAACTGGTAAAAAATTTAATCTTGATATTGCTTGTAAGCCATATAAATTATTATCGTCACTAGAACCTGCATAATATGTTCCAAGATTAACGAGAAAAATTGTTTCAATAGAAAATTGTTTATTCCTAAAATAATATTCTTTTCCAGCTCCAAAACTTCCATAAAATAGAAAACCTGGTCCAATAGCTAAATCGCAGCCAAAATAAAATTTTATATCGTTTGAGGTATAAAAATCTATCATTGGAGATATACAAATTCCATCATAACCCATAGTAGATAAAAACATTCCACCCCTTAACATTGATAATTCTAGTTTTTTTTCTTCGCTGAAAATAAAATTGACTGAAAAAATAATAGATAAAATTATTATTTTCTTCATAAAAAATTCCTCCTTTTATAGTATTAAAAAACACAAAAATATTATCTTTTTTATAAAAAAAATGTCAATAGACAAATGTCATAATTTTTTTAAATTAAGTTAAAATAACAGTTGACTTTATTTCAGATGGGTTTAAAATAAAAGAGATTTTAAATTTTAAGGTCGGGTTTGTAAATGAAAATCTTAAATAAAATGAAAGAGTATGCAAAAAACCTTAAGAAAGAAATTACAGCAATTTATTATGCTTATCAGGATCATGAAATTGGTTTATTGCCAAAGATAATTATATTTTTGACTATTGCTTATGCTACAAGTCCAATAGATTTAATTCCAGATTTTATTCCAATTTTGGGTTATCTTGATGATTTAATTATTGTTCCTGCCTTGATTACTCTTTCTATAAAATTAATTCCAGAAAAAGTTATGAATAGAGCTAAAGAAAAAGCATTGAAAGAACCATTGACGTTAAAGAAAAATTGGTTTTTTGCTGTTTTATTTATTTTAATCTGGATTATTTTGATTACATTTATATTATTGAAACTTATAAATATTTTCAAAATAAATAGTTAAGGAAGTGAATTATGAGTAGAAAAATTTTATTTTTTTTAATCTACTTATATGGATTATCTTTTTCTTTGGACAGAAGTGTAGAAAAAATTCTAAAAGAAATGTCAATTGAAGACAAGATTGGTCAAATGATACTTGTTGAGGCTGAAAATCTAACAAATAAAAGTGATATTAAAAATTATAGAGTTGGTGGGGTTTTCTTTGGTGAAAATGCTTTTCCAAACCCAAATATTCCATCGAAGTGGATAGAAGTAATAACGGAATTTCAAAATATTGCAAAAACTACAAAAATGAAAATTCCACTTTTTGTAGGGGCACATATTTATCATGGTAATAATAAAGTTTTAAACAGTGTTATTTTTCCCCATAACATAGGGATTGGAGCAACTTTTGAACCTGAAGTGGCTGAGAAAGTTGGTCTTATAACGGCAATGGAAACCTTGCCTATAGGTATAAACCTTGCATTTTTACCTTCACTTTCCTTACCGATTGATTTAAGGTGGGGACAAATTTATGAAACATATTCTGAAAATCCTGATATGGTTGGATTATTTATAAAAAGTTTACTTAAGGGTTTACAAAAAGAAAATATAAGTAATAAATACTCTCTACTTGCGTGTGTAAGAGGTTATCCCGGTGAAGGTGGTTTAAAGAATGGAATTTATAATGGAAATATAGAAGTTTCAACAAATGAACTTCTGAATATTCATGTAAAACCTTTTAAAGTGGCAATAGAGAATGGAGTAAAAGCTATAATGTTGTCTTATGCAAGTTATAATGGTATGGAAGTGCATGGTAATAACTTTCTTGTAGAGAAAGTATTAAGAGAACAACTTGGATTTGAAGGGGTTATTGTATCAGAACAGAATGCTTTTTATGAGCTTGACGGTGATTATGAAGAACAGCTTAAGACAGCCATTGATACTGGAATAGATATTTTCTTAATTTCTCATGAATACAAAAAATTTTTTAATACAATGCTTAAAATGATTAAGGAGAAAAAAATTTCAGAAGAAAGGATAAACATTTCTGTAAGAAGAATATTGAAACTTAAAAGTGAATATAATCTTTTTTCAAAATCTGATCTTTCCGTCTATTCAAAAGATGTTGTTAAAATTGGAAGTAAAGAACATCGAGAGGTTGCAAGAGAAGTCGTGCGAAAAAGTATTGTTTTATTAAAGAATAGTGGAATTTTGCCTTTAACGAATAGTTACAAAAGAATCCTTGTCTGTGGTAAGAATGCAAATGATGTAGGAAATCAGTGTGGTGGGTGGACAATATACAAAAATGGAAGCTGGCAAAGATTTTTACATATTACAAATGGTATGATTACAAAAGGAACATCAATATACAATTCTCTTAAAGAGAGATTTAAGGAAGCTGAAATTATTTACCAAAAAGAGCCACCGTATTTAAAAAAAGGAGAATACGATTTAGCTATAGCTGTTATTGGGGAAAGACCATATGCTGAGAAAGTTGGTTTTAGAAAAACTTTGACACTTGACTATGAGGATTTTCTTACACCTGACATTCAGGTGCTTGAGTATAGAGACACGAGGGTGATTAGAAAGATAAAGCAAGCAAAAATCCCTTTGATTGTTATCTATATTGGAGGGAGACCTTTGATTTTGACTGATATTGTTAAAAAAAGTGATGCATTTTTAGTGGCATGGCTACCGGGAACAGAGGGAGATGGTGTAGTTGATGTTTTACTTGGAAAATACTCTCCAACAGGTAAATTGCCATTAAGATGGCCAGCAAACAGCTTTCAAAATCCTATTAAGCTGGACAAGAAACAACGTTCACTTTATCCTTATGGGTATGGTTTAACGTATTAAAGGTCTCTATTGACAAATTTTTTTTCTCCTTTATCATTAATTTTTATGAAAAGAGAAATTCGTAAAATTTTTGTTTTCTGGTTTTTCTGGTGTTTTATATTGATTCTGTATCAACAGGTTGTAACAAATAGATTTTTTTTAAAAAAGCCAGATACAGCATTAAACTGGACTGTTTTTGAAACTCAAGAATATTCATGGGACAATAGACCATATTTACTTGAAGATTTTCTTAATCAACATGTAGCTTGGGATTCTGAGTTTTATCTCGCAATTGCTGATAAAGGCTATGATAATGATAAAGTGAGAGTTGCTGGTGGAAGGGGTGAAAGATATTCTTTAAACTATGCCTTTTTCCCTTTTTATCCAGTAATGATAAAGGTTTTCTCTATTCCTTTTGTTTTTCTTGAAAAATCAAAAATACTTTCTCATATTGAAATTCTTGTTTTATCAGGTGTGATTGTGTCTATGCTTGGTGTTTTAGTTGGTTTTTTATCTTTTTATTTTTTTCTTAAGAAGAATGATTTTTCAAGTGAAGAGGCTTTCAAAGGCATTTTTTATCTTTCTATTTTTCCTTCTGCTTTTTTTATGGGGGAAGTTTATACAGAAGGCTTATTTTGTGGGCTTTTGTTCTTAACTTTGATTTTGACAATCCTTAAGAGAAGATGGCTTGCATGTATATTTGCATCTCTTTTGTTTTTAACGAGACCAGCCGGTATAATGGTAGTTTTTTTTATCTTTCTTGAGTTTTTAAAGGAAACAAATTTTATAAAAAATAAAAGATTTAATTTTAAAGATATTTTAGTCTTCGTTCCATTAGTCATTCCATTTTTGACATTTGTTATCTGGAAATTTTCGCCTTTAGGTTATAGATTTGAATTTGTTCAGTCGGTTTTTTTTGGTAGACAAGGAATTAATATCTTTGATTCATTGAACAACTGGAAAGAAGCTCTTTTTTTGGTTTTATTTGGTGGCAATATGCCGACAAGAATATATTATTCTATAGAATTTGTAGTTATGATTATTGCACTTCTCTCTATTATTCTTGAAAGTAGAAAATATTTATCTCTTTCAATTCTTGGATTTTTGTTTTTCTTTTTTTCATTTTTCAGTGGTGTTGCACAGGGAATGCATAGATATTTGCTTTTTACTCCTACAATTTACACAATGCTTATAAAAGCTGGAAGAAATGAAGTGTTTGATAGAGTATGGAGTATTACAAGTGTTTTATTTTTTGGAATGATGTCACTACTTTTCAGTTTTGATATGTGGGCAGGGTAATTGACATCTTTGGTTTTTTGATGTATAATTTATTCTTAAGGAGATTTTATGGGGAAGAAAAAACAAGTAAACAATAATGTTTTGATGACTGGTTTTACGTCTTTTTTTACAGATATTTCATCAGAAATGATTTATCCACTTATTCAGGCTTTTGTAAGTTCAATATTAAAATCTCAGGCGGCTTTAATAGGTCCTGTTCTTGGACTTATAGAAGGAATAGCTGAATCAACGGCAAGCATTCTTAAGCTCTTTTCTGGCTATATTTCTGATAGAATTAAAAAGAGAAAAATTCTTGCGATTATAGGGTATTCTTTATCAGCCGTTAGTAAAATTTTGTTTTTTATTCCTTACTGGTTTACTGTTTTTACAGCAAGGATTATCGATAGGATAGGAAAAGGTATAAGGACAGCTCCAAGAGATGCTTTAATATCAGATAGTGTTTCAAAAGATAAAATGGGAAAAGCATTTGGGTTTCAGAGGGGAATGGATTTTGCTGGTGCATTTCTTGGTACTTTAATAAGTTTCTTACTTATTAAATTTGTTTTTAAAGATTTAGATAGTGTAAGAGAACCAGCAAAATTTTATCCTATTTTTGCTATTGCATTAATTCCAGCTTTAATTGGAGTTATTTTCCTTTTCTTTACAAAGGATGTTAAAGTCGAAAAGGAAGCAAAACTTCCCACTTTTAATCTTAAAAAATACAATAAATCTTTAAGAGTATTTTTCCTTGCTCAATTTATTTTTACACTCGGTAATTCATCAAACCAATTCTTATTATTAAGAAGCACAGATCTTGGACATTCTTTATCTACAATTACAATTATGTATTTACTATTTAACCTTACTACAACAATTTTTTCAACTCCACTTGGGGCTTTATCTGATAAAATTGGAAGGAAAGGATTACTTATTCTTGGATATTTTATGTATGCAGTTGTTTATACAGGATTTGGGATTGTTAACCCTAATTCAAACTGGGTTTTATGGATTCTCTGGATAGTTTATGGACTTTACTATGCGATGACGGAAGGACTTGAAAAGGCTTTTGTTTCTGAGCTTGCACCTGAAAACTCAAAGGCAACTGCAATTGGTTTTTACCATATGATAGTTGGTGTGACTTTACTACCTGCAAGTTTGATAGCTGGATTTTTATATAGTTTAAATCCAGTTTCTCCATTTTTGCTTGGAGGAATTCTGGCACTCATAAATTGTATAATTTTACTTGTTGGCTTAAAAAATGAGTAAATTTTATGAAATATTTGTGGATTATTATGATCGAATATTTCCATTAAGTGAAGAATTAAAAAATTTTGTCTCAAGTTATGTAGAAATTGATAATACTTACCTTGATATTGGCTGTGGAACTGGAGAACTTGCCATCTATCTTTCAAACAAAAATATTCTTAAAGAAATAATTGCAACGGATATCGATGAGGCAATGCTTGACAAGGCAAAAAGAAAAACTAAAAACGTAAATTTTATCAAACTGGATATGAGAGAACTAAATTATCATGAAAAATTTGATATAATAAGTTGTTTTGGAAATACAATTGTTCATCTCACTTCCTTAAAGGACATAGAAAATTTTTTTGATAATGTATTTAAAGCTCTTAAAAAAGGGGGAAAATTTTTATTTCAAATCCTTAACTATAATATATTGCAAAACTTTCCTGTAATTCAAAACGATGTTTTTATTTTTGAAAGATATTATAAATATGAGAAAGAATTAATTGAATTTGAGGTAAAATTCAGTTTAAAAAAATCAAAAGAGACTTTTGAAAGTTCAATTTTTCTTTATCCGTTGACGTTTAATAAAATTTCAGAAATTTTAACATCTTTAAAGATAAAAAATATATCTTTTTTCTCTGATTTTCAAAAAAATCCATTTAATCCTGAAAAATCAAGCCTGCTTGTGGGAGTTATAGAAAAATAAAAAAAATCTTGCATTTTTAAAAATTGAGGTTTAAAATATCTCTATATTTTCGTGTTTGTATAATAAAGATAGGGGTTAATCTTTATTTGACTTTTGGTTGAGGAGGTTTTTATGAGGATTTTTATCCTTGGTGGTTCAAAGGGAATTGGGTTATGTCTTACAAAACTTGCTCTCGAAAAGGGTTATAATGTAAAGGTAATGTCAAGAAATGCTGAAAGTATGCCGATAGTCCACAAAAATCTTGAGAAGATAAATGGTAATGGGCTTGAACTACAGAAAGTAGAGGAAGCCACTGAAAATGCTGATGTGGTTATAAGTACTATTGGAACAAGAAGTAATAAGAAAAATCAAAATCTATTTTCAGAAACAACTAAAAATCTTCTTTCTGCTATAAATGGACATAATAAACTTTTTATTTCTGTGACGGGTATTGGTGTAAAAGATACTTATGGAAAAAATGGATTTTTATTTGATAAAATAATATTACCATTCTTACTCAAAAATATCTATAAGGATAAAGATATTCAGGAAGAGATAATAAAGCACTGCAATACTCAATGGATAATCGTTCGTCCCGGATTTCTTACCAATGGTCCATTAACAGGTAGATATAAGATAGTTACAGATTTAACTCATCTTAGAACTGGTAAAATCTCAAGAATGGATGTTGCCCATTTTATATTAAGTCAGATTGAGGATCCAGTATATCTTAAAATGGCTCCTGTTATAACATATTAAATTCTTATGAACTACAGAATTTTTTGCCTATTCTTTTTGTTGGTAAGTTGTTCTAAAACTGTTAGCAAAGATGAATTTTCTATTTTTACGATGAATACAGTTTTAACTGTGACTACCTATAATGCTAAACTGGCGAAAAAAGATAAAGAGGCTATTTCAAATCTTCTTACCGAACTTGAAAATAAATTCAGTATTTCAACTGATAATTCTATAGTTAATCAGCTCAAAAAGACAAACGTCTTGTTTTATAATGATGATGAGATATTTTTTGTTTTAAAAAAGAGTAAATACTTTTATGAGATTTCAGAAGGAAATTTTGACATCACCATCGGAAAACTTGTAAAAACCTGGGGATTTTATAATGAAGAATACAGATTGCCCTCACTTTATGAGATTAAAAAAGCAGTTTTGGAAGTTGGATTTAATAATCTTACTTTTTCATCAAATTATATTCAATTAAATAAAAATGTCTGGTTTGATTTTGGTGGAATTTTAAAAGGATATGCAGTTGAAAAAGTTGTGTCATATCTTAAATCGAAAGGTTATAAAACTGGTATTGTTAATCTTGGAGGCAACTTAAAAGTTTTTGGCGAAAAACCAGATGGAACAAAATGGAAAATAGGAATAAGAGATCCAAGAAAGATTGGAGAAATTTTCAAAGTAATAGAACTTGAGCCTGAAGAAAGCATAGCCACTTCAGGAGATTATGAAAAATATTTTATAACAAATGGAGTCAGATATCACCATATACTTAATCCTAAAAGCGGCTTTCCTGTTGCTAATGGCGTTGCAGGAGTAAGCGTTATTACTACTAATGCGATGGAAGCAGATGCCTACTCTACTATTTTGTTTATTTTGGGAAAAGAAAAAGGGATGAATATTGCAAAGAAATATAATCTTAAAGCTATCTTTTTATTTGAAAACAAAGAAAATAAAATTGAGGAAAAAAGCAATTTTTAATTTACAATTACAAAAATGTAATATATAATATGAATGCTTCATTCTGTCTGGAGGGATAAATGCTCGAAAGCCTTATAGAAAAGAGAAGATCCTTAAGAGCGTTAGAAGCAGAACCTCTCAATGACAAAGATATAGAGCTTGTTAAAAAAGCCGCATCACTTGCTCCTTCCTGTTTTAATAATCAACCATGGAGATTTATATTTATTAGAGAAAGGTTAAATGAATTATTCACCGTTTTGAACAAAGGAAATGAATGGGCTAAAAATGCCTCTTTGATTATTGCTGTCTTTTCTGAAAAGAATCTTGATTGCGTGATTAAAGATAGAGAATATTACTTGTTTGATACTGGTATTGCGACTGGATTTATGATACTTCAATTAACCTCTCTTGGTTTTGTTGCTCACCCAATAGCCGGTTTTGATGATTTAAAGGCAAAACAACTTCTTAATATTCCAGAAAATTTTGTTTTAATTTCATTGATTATTGTTGGAAAACATAGTCCAGATAAAATTGAATATTTAAATGACTATCAGAAAAAAATAGAACTTGAAAGACCAGAAAGAAAAAATTTTAAAGAAATATTTTATGATGAGAAATATAGTTAGTTTTTTGATTATTTTGCTTGTTTTTTCTTGTGGCAAACAAAAAGAGATAGAAAAAAAAGAAGGGATTAATTTATATAAAATCAATGATCGATATGGATTTTATGGTTTTGTAAATGGAAAAGAAGTAAGGATTGAACCTGACTATGAATATGCAGAGGAATTTAAAGAAGGACTTGCTCTTGTTTCTTACAATAAAAAATATGGTTTTATAAATGAACGGGGTGAACTTGCTATTCCAATGATTTTTGATCTGGCACATAGTTTTTCAGAAGGTTATGCAAAGGTAAAAGTAGGAGAAAAATATGGCTATATTAATCGTGAAGGCAGGCTGGTAATTGATTTAATATATGATGATGCAAAAGATTTTAAGAATGGAAAAGCCCTTGTGAGAATAGGAAAAGAAAGTTTTTATATCTATCCTGATGGCAAAAGAGTTATTATGTCAAATACAAATGAAGTTTTTAAACCAAATATAAAAAATTTTTAAGTTAAGGAGGAGGAAATAAATGTATTGTATTTTTCTTGGTAATAATTTTGAAGATATTGAAGCACTTTCTGTAATAGATATATTAAGAAGAGCGAAGATACCTCTTGAGATTTTTGGGGTTGGATCTGATAAGATAAAAAGTAGAAGCAATATTATATATTTTACTGAAATGGTCTTTAATTCTGAAAAAGATATCGATGTTTCAAAATTTGATGGTATACTACTTCCCGGAGGTCCAGGAACAACTGAACTTGCCAACAACAATGAGCTTATAAAGTTGATTAAAAATTTTTATTCAGAAAACAAACTTATTTTTGCAATATGTGCGGCACCAATGTTGCTGGATGTGGCGGGTATTCTTGAAGGTAAAAAATACACCTGTTATCCGGGAACCGTTATTAATAATGGGACATATGTCGATGAAGACGTAGTTATAGATGGAAAGATAATAACTTCAAAAGGTGTTGGAACATCTATAAAAGCAGCATTAACTCTTGTATCAATTATTAACTCAAAAGAAGAAGCTATTGAATTGTCGAAAAAAATAGTTTATAATTGGGATGGAAAATATTGATAAAAAGATTCTTCTACGTTGTTTTAATAATTTTTTGTGTAATTTTATATTCGGAAGATTTAAGGAAAGAAAAGGAAAAATATAAAAAAAAATACGACCCCCTCTATATTGATATAATTTCATCACCTGAAGATATTGATTCACTTGAAAGTATACGTTTAGACCTTGCAGAGTATGTTTATCCAGTAAGAAAGTTGTTAATAAAAGATCCTGTCGAGAAGTATAAATATCAATCTAAACCAGCCCTTATAAGTGAAGATGAATTACTTGAATTTTCTGACGAAGATTTTTTTAAAGCTACAAGAAAAAAGCAGGAATTTAAAATTGAATCAGCCACAACTACAAATAAAAAAAGTCTGGAAATTGGTTTTGAAGAATGGGAAACAAAGATTATACTGGCTGGAGGAGTAAGTTTTAAAGCTGGATATGGCTTTATCTGGAAGGATCCGGCATATCCATCGGGTTTTCCCGGTATCAATTTTGGACTCAATCTTGATCAGAAAATGAGAGTAAATGTAGTTGGAAAGATTGGAGAAAGAATAAGAGTTGGCATAGACCATAATTCTGAAAGTCCAGAGAATACTTACGAAATAGGATACAAAGCCCTCGAAAGCGATAAAGGTATTTTAAGGGAAATAACTGCTGGAAATGTTGAGTTAAACATACCACAATCAAGTTATTTTATTAAATATGAAGGAACAAGCAAGGAAAACTATGGTTTAAAATCTGTATTAAAAGCTGGTGATTTTGAAAATCAAACAGTTGTAAGTCTTGTTAAAACAAAGAAGGGATACAAGAAATTCGTAGGAACAAGACAACTTCAGAATATTGAAATTATGGATATAAATTACATAAAAAGAAAATATATTGTATTGTCAGATGATCAGATTGATAATTCAAGCCTTGAATTATACATATCTACTTCTGATGTCGCAAAGGCTGAAAAAATTATAGATGGCAAGTATTTTTATAAGTTAATAACTGGGAAGGATTATACTGTAAATTTCACTTCTGGTGAAATTTATCTCAATAACTCTCTTGATAGAAATCTTGACCTTGTTATAACTTATACACACCATGGTGGACTTGCTTTTTCATACAATACAACTGATTACACTGGTATTGATACAGATGGGAAAATATATCTATACCTATGGAGAAATGATTTTCAATTTTCAAGGTTTTTCCATAATGGATATTATCAGCTTTCCTATAGAAATTTTGACCCATCTTATGGCTTCGTAATTACTGTAGTGTATACTTACAATAAAACACAAAAGGCTGATTTTCAATTTAATCAGGGAGATTTTTTTCTTTATCCTGATACAGGTATAATAAAATTTAAAAATCCACTTCCATTTCCTGATTCTTCAGGAAAAATTTATACTAATGCTTCCCCTACTTCATCAGATTCTGTTTATACAATGCAGATTTCTTTTTATAGATCTGTTGCTTCGTATCAACTCGATTTTAATGTTGTTGAGGGAAGTGAAAAAATCTATATCAATGGGAGGCTTCTCTCCAAGTCTGAATACAGAATTATTCCTTCAATTGGAGAGATTTATTTTAACAATCCAGCTATGATAAATGACAGTGATGTAATAGAAGTGTATTATGAATATAAACCTTTCTGGAGCGGTTCCCAAAAATTAAGTCTTGCTAATAGATTTGACTACAAGCCAAACAAAATTATTAATTTAGGTAGCACTGTTGTATATAACATACTTCAAAGAGAAGAAGGAGCACCTCAGATTGGCAATAATCCTGATGCTTTATTTATGGGTGATATTGATGGAAGTTTGAATTTTGCAAGACTTTTTAATTTTCCTGAACCGTTAAATATAATAACAAAAGCTGAATATGCAATTTCGTATTATGATCCAAATACACTTGATTATGCAATAGTTGAAGATTTTGAAAATTCTGGTGAAAATTATTCTATTAACAAAAATGAGATAGACTGGATACTTGTTTCTCCTACAACCAATATTGATGGTTTAAATTATTTAAATAGAGGCAAACTTTTATACAAGGATTATAGGGTTGATAACTGGGATGGTTCTGTTACTCCCCTTAATTACAGTGTTGAACTTTCTTCTGATAAAATTCTCTCTTATTCTTTCAAATGTGGACCATACAATGCTTTGGGTGGTCATTTAAGTCCAGTGGAATATCCTAATATAAGTCAGACAGCTTTGATTTTTGATTATGATTTTAGGGATGGAGGAGATTGGGTTGGTGCAGTTCATCCTGTCGGAGATGGACCATCTGGAATAAATCTTTCTGACTACGACGAAATATCTATCTGGGTTAAACTTCAGAGTGATGTAGATGGTAATAATATTTATGAAGACAATGGCTTAGAACAAGTCAAATTTTACCTTGCTTTAGGAGAATTTAATGAAGATAGTGATGGTGATAAAAGGCTTGATTATGAGGTAAACTCGACTGATCCAGGTTATGAGTTTAATAATCCTTTTAACAATAGTGTAGATACAAGGGTTGGCAGAGGCAGAAAAGGTGGAGGAGATGGAAAAATACAAACTGAAGACTTAAATAGAGATGGTATTTTTAATACGAACGAAAGTTTAATAGTTATCCCATCAAAATATGTAAATACAGACCTTACAAACATTACATTAACACAAAATGGCTGGAAAAAATATACAATAAGAATCCAATCTTTATCAGATGAACAAATAAGAATTTTAAGTAAAATTACTGCTATGGGAATATATATTAAAAAGAAAAATGGACTTAAAGGTAGAGTTGTTGTTGACAGTGTAGAATTTAAAAAGGTAAACTGGACTGAAAAAAGAATAGATAATGTAAGATATGACAATACTGATATTTTAAGGGTTAATTTACTTACAAGTATGAAAGATCCAGAGTATTCTGCAAGAAGATTTTATGTTCACAATCCAAAAAATGATAGTGAAAAAGAAAGACTTGAAATTTTTGAAAAATTACATGGGTATAAAACCGATACAGAGGCTTATCAATATGAAGAAAAGGCATTATCTATAAAATATAATCTCAGTAATTCAACTTTAAACACAAATACTTCAATCTGGGAAGGTGGTAAAAGAGGACTTGTTTATAAAAGAAGTGCAAGATCTTTGAACTTTGGTTTGTATAGAAACTTAAGTTTCTATCTTTACTTAAGGAAAACAGATGAAACGGCTTCTCTTTATAAAACCTTAAATGATAGTTATGATGGGGAAAATTTTATATTATTGATTGGAAATAGTGAAAATAGCTACTATGAATGGAAAATACCATTAAAAAATATCGGAGAAGAAGAGTGGAAAAAAGTAAACCTTAATCTTGAAAACCTTACTATAGAAGTGAATAATAATAAATACAATGTAAAACAATACGGTGTTCCAAACTTAAGAGATGTATCTTACATTGCCTTAGGTGTTGAAAATGAAAATATAAACGAGGGGACAAATAGAGGAGAAATATGGGTAAATGAAATTTATACCTATTCAGATAAATCTTCTTTTGGGACAGCTTATTACACTGAAAGCACAATAGAATACAAAAATCCTTTATTTAAATTAAATAACCTTGAAATTCTTGGACCTTTCAGTTTAACAGGTAGTTATGAAAATAAAGGGCTTAACTTTTATTCATCGGATACGAATAAAACAGAAAGTTTTTATACAAAATCTCTTCTTTCTTATAATTCATCAATCTTTAAATTATTAAGCTATAAGATTACCTACTCTGAGGAAAATAGCCAGAGCGAAACAAACAAAACAGTTTTACCAGAAAATTTACAGTGGGATAGTGA
This sequence comes from Brevinematales bacterium, assembly GCA_037479045.1. GTDB lineage: Bacteria > Spirochaetota > Brevinematia > Brevinematales > JAOACQ01 > JAOACQ01. The sequence goes on from JBBFLL010000002.1 coordinate 69,280, forward strand.
TAAGAAAACCTACAACCACATCCTTAATCTTCTTGAAACAACTTTTTCACCCTTAATTACTCATTCTTTTACAGAGGTTTTTGAAATGAAAAGAAATAGAAATATTATATCAATAGATACAAACGATTATATTCTTGTAAATATAGAAGAAAAATATGATTCTTCCTCAAAAATTTCATTTTCAAAAACCATTCCCATTCTTGATTTAATAAAACTTACACCATCACTTTCGTGGGAAGAGAGTTATAAAGTTTATGATTTTTCAAATCTTACAAATGATATCTATATTTCAAATTCTTCAATATATGGTATAGAATCTTTTGGTAAAACCCTCGATAGTTCTCTCGGAATAAATATATCTCCATTTAATCTTAATACTACCTATCTTAAAAGTATGGAAAGATATAACAGAATATTTAATGTTTATGGTTATAGAGAAAAAATTGAGAAATTAAGAGAAGAATCCTTGTCAGAACGTTATTCCGATATTTTAGTCAAAAGTTTAGAGGGATTTACATTTGATGAAAATCTACTATACAGGCTTGATAAAGAGAATTATAAAATTAAATTTTCTGGGAATCCAGAGGTATTAAAGTTAAAAACTGATTTTTACATAGAGGATAGTATATTAAGAGAAGCAAATTCTTTTACTTATGATGTTAACAATTTACTAACCAGTAGATATGAGAAATACAACCTGTTTAATGATAATAAATTAACCCTTTTCCCTAAATTTATAGTTGAAAAAGTAACTTTTTCACTTAAAAGAAATCTTGATTTTGGTTATCAGTCGTCTGGAGAAATTTTGACTTTTACCAATGTGTTTTCAACTTACTCTCAAATATATTACTTTCAACCTTTTCACTATAATCCATTTATAAATGGTGATGATGCAAGGTTTAATAGTTTGATTTTATCGACAAATTACAATACAACAAACTTCCAGAGTTCTGTGAAGTTTTACGACAATTATGTGCTTGAGTTTTACCTCACAAGTTTCAATAATATTTTCGATATAATTTTGCCTTCTTCTTATTATTTAAGAAGTTATTTGAATACTGAAAGAAATTATCAATCCTATGTCCAGTGGAAGGAAGGAGAAATTGCAACAACATATAACTGGAAGATTTTTGACTATATCAAGATACCAAATCCAAATAAAGGCTTTAAACTTGGCGACATAAAACTTGAATTAAAATATAAAAACAAACTCGACTATAACACAAGGAAAAACACAGATGATTATTCAAGTTATTTAAATCAAAACATATGGTTTAACGATTTTCAGAATCTGATATATGGAATTACTGTTATGTTTACAAAGGAATCAATAAATACAAATTTCAGTAAATTTGACCCAGAATATAACCTTAATATTGTTGACTTTTCTTATTCACTTATAGAAAGATGGACAATAAGCGGAAGTTTTGTTTACAACTGGGAATTAAAAAATATAAAAGAAATTGATATATTCTTTGCAAAATTACCTTTAAGTGAGCAAACCATTGTCAATAAAGAAGGATTGACAATAAGCACAGAAATAATCAACTATGATGGATTTAAATTTTCAAGATTTCAACAGAAAATTATCGAAATAGCAGTGGATCATGAAACCCAATACAGATTTTCTGACTACATAACGGCAAATCTTTACGGAAGATTTGTGTTTAACCAGTATGCAGATGTTGCCCCACTCGAAAATAGTGTTCGCAAAACCTACTTCGATCCAGGTTATGGACTACAGATTGGAATTGACTTAAGAATTACCTTCTAACCAAGATTTTTGAGTAATTTTTTATTACCTAAATATGGTGTTGTATAACCTTCCCATCCTGCAGTCTAATAATATGTTCTGTCTTTTTTAATATTTCCTGATCATGAGATGCAATTAATATTGTGATGCCCAATTCTCTATTTAAACTTACGAAAAGATCCATAATCTCCTTTGAGGTTTTACTATCAAGATTTGCAGTTGGTTCATCGGCAAGAACGTAATCTGGTTTATTTGCTAGTGCCCTCGCTATAGCCACTCTCTGTTTCTGTCCACCAGAAAGTTCATCAGGTCTATGTCGAATGTGTTTCTCAAGCCCAACTTTCTCAATTAATTCCATTATTTCATTCCTTTCATACTTCTGATTTTTCAGCTTCATTGGAACTACGATATTCTCGTATACGTTTAAGGCTGGTATGAGATTGAAATTCTGAAAGACAAAACCTATCTTTTTCCCTCTGAATTCTGTTAACTTTGAAGAATTATACCTTCCTATATCTTCTCCATCGACGATAACTTTCCCTTCGGTAGGTCTGTCCATTCCACCTATTATATGCAACAATGTTGATTTTCCACTACCTGAAACTCCCGCAATTGCCACCATTTTTCCTTTTTCAATCCTGAATGAGACATCAGATAGTGCTTTAAGAGATACTTTTCCAATTGTATATATCTTTGAAAGATTTTGAACTTCTATCATACCCTTCCTCCTACAAGGTTATTCCAACTACCAGATATAATATAAACTTTTGATTCTGGTAAAAAATAGAGTATTTGTTTTCAGAATGATTATAAATTAAGTTTAAATTTATTACAGAATTCTTGTAAGCCTTTGAAAGATTGAATTTATGAAAAATAAAATAGAAATTTTCTGGAAAGATAATTCCATAGCCAAAAGCTGCATCAAGTGACGAGATACTATAAGTTATATCCAATGCAAAATTGTGTTTGAATGTTCTTCGGTAATCTATAAGATTTTTCCCATAAATCATTAAGTTTAAAGGATTTTTCAAGAAATCATAAATTTCATCATATTCTTCCTGTGTCACTCCCTCATTGTAATAAAAATATTCTCCTCTCAAATCAACTTTGTTATGCAAAAATGGTTCTTCAAGGCTTTTTTTCAATTCAAGTGAAGCATTCAGATAATTCTCATCAGATCTTTTTTCTCTCACAGCGTTGTTTGTAATTGTTGCACGATAGCTATCTTTTTTATAAAGTAATTCGCCAAGAAGTAAAATCTGGAAAGGTAGCTGAAATGAAAAATATCCCCCATAAACCGGATGATTTTCCTTGTTATCAAAATCTGGATAATAACCAATAACGCCACCGCAATTAATACTTCCATAAACAATATTAAAACCCGACAGGAAATAATTTGAGATAAAATTTGTGAAGTTTAGAAAAGCTATTGTATTCTCAATCGAAAAATTTAAGTCATTGAAGAAGTTTGAGTATCTTACTCTGAAAGCGGGGAACCCTCTGTATCCGTGACTTTCACTTCCAATGATTATTTCTTCGTACTTTTTCTTGAAGGCTGGATCAAAATCATAAATACCGAGAGGATGAAAAGTTCCGTTATAACCATAGTCTAAAGCAAGAAAACCACTCTTAACTGAAAGCCTTTCAAAAAACAGCAGGTCACCATAGCATTCTTTTATACTTGTGATAAACACATTGGTATCATAAGGTTTTGAAATGTAAACATCTACTCTGACGTCTGAAGAAAAATTCTCTTCAAATTGAAAGTCCGAACACAGAATCAACCTTAAATCAGCTTCACCACCATAATTCCAGTCTGTATTGTTTGATATAATTTCATTTGAAAAATTGTGGATACCGTAAAGAATATTGTAAAAAGTTGGTTCAAATTGTATTGACCATATTTTTGTAGAACTAAGTAAAATGAAAATTGCAAATAAAAAGTAGATTTTTTTCATTATTTAATCCTTATACGTGAAATATTATTTGGATCGAACAAAAATTGAGGCAATTTCTCCACCTTAATATCCGAGACAATTCCCTTATGTTTTGATTCTGTGACTTTATCTTCCATCACTACTGTAAAACCAACAACTCTTTTTCCCTTGAATTCAAAATCTTTATATTCCGCTGTTTTTATTTCTTCCCCTGATGGTGTGTAGTATATTCTTCTATAGGTTAAAAATGTGTCTTTTTCTATCCATATATCTATTCTCGCATAAAGATCCTGCTTCAAAGGTTTCAAGAGAAGGTAGTAATAGTTTTTCCCCTTTTCTTCAACCTCCTTAATTTCCTCTGCAAAATAATCCTCAGAAATATCACTACTGAAAACATCACCCCAGGAAAACCCTGTCCCCATAAAAAGAGCCTGATAACTCATAATATCTGGTTTATGCCATTTATTTGGTTTATAGTATATTACGTCACCACTTCTCATACCGACATCATTCAAATTTATTGCTGGAGATTTCCATATACCTGTCTGATATTTCCTACCCTTTTTGTAGCATTGAAGTTCATAAGTTTTTAGGGGTGCATTTTTTTCTTTACTTTCTATGTAAAGATTAAAACTTCCCTCATAAGGATACAGGGTTGAATCAGCTTCTTCAAGTATTTTCTTTCCCTTTTCCTTTGTAGTTTCAGAAAAAATATTCTCTGAAATCAATAAAATTAGGCATAATGTAAACAAACAAAATAAAATTGTTTTTCTCATCTTTCCCTCCAAAAATTTATGTTCTTCTCAATAACTCACAAACTGAAGAAAAACCAAGTTTAACAAAAATTGGCAACTGTGCAAATGTTATTGCTATTGTATTCAGTAAAAGTGCAAGAGCAATCTGATAGGGCTTAATATAAAAATCAAGCTGATTTGTTCCAGCCATAAGTACTGTTATGACTTCAAAAACTCCTTTCACGTTCCTTGAGCTTAAAAGTGAAGCAAAAAATATAGAAATTAAAGTGGCTATAAAAAGAGAACACAAAAGCTGGACAAATGACTCAAGGTATAGTAGTAAATTTATCCTCCCCTTTGGAATTCCCATGGCCATAAGAGCACCTATGTATGGTTGTTTTTGCCTGTAAATCATTACATAAACATTAAAGTTTACAACTACTACAATTGAAAGTACTACAATAATGATGAGAGAAATAAGTATAATCAGGAAGAAATTAAATTGTGTAGAAACATTCAAAGGATTTAAAGTAGAAAGACTTGTAATATTTATTGTAAACATTCCATCTCCAAACTCTTTTTTCATAAAGGGCAGGATGTAGTTCCAAAGTTCATCTATGTCTTTGTAGGGATTTTCCTTAAGAAATATAGCGTATTCAATTTCTTCAGGTTTTGGGAAGAAAAACTTCTCCATTTCCTCGTAAGTGAATAAAAGTCGTGGTTGTTGAAAGAAAGTAAGTTTTGTAGAGTTATATATTCCTACAACTTTGCAGGTTATAACATTGTAAAGTTTATCAGAAGTCTTACCACTTATGCGAATTACATCTCCAACCTTTATTTCTGACCTCTGTAAAAGTGAGGAAGGGATAATCACCTCTCTGCTTTTCTCTGGTAATCTTCCTTCTTTTAAATTTATAAACTTCTTTAAATACTTGTCAGCCTTCCAGTTCACACCTATCAACTCAGCCCAGCCTCCACTTGTTTCCATCCCGGTTGTTATGTATTCCCCGTACGTTTTTATCCTCGGAGCCACATACAGGACAAAGGGAAGTTTTGAAATTTTTTCAAGCACCTCACTTTGGTTAAAGTTAGCGTTTTTATCCACTCTGAAATTTAATTCACCAGAGAAAAGATTGTTTTGTAGTATCATTTGTCTTATAGAACCGTCTCTATATGCAAGGAGCATAATTATTATTACTAAAGAAACTACATTAACAAAGTACAACTTCCAGATTCTTTTAAATCCATGAAAAATTTCATTCAATATCATTATCCACATAGGCTTTCCTCAAAGTTCTCGTAATATTTCAACTGAACTTATCTGTCTAAGTTTTCTTATTATCATCAATATATTTGAAAAGATCATCATCAAAATAATTAGCAATGTGATCAATAATGTTGACGAATGCCCCTGGATTGTTAATCTCTGAGCACCAAATATAAATTGAAGTGGTATTATATTGGCTTCTATTCCGGATTTTTCCATAAGAGATGTTAAAAAGTTTCCAGAAACCACACCCATTATGCTAAATGTGAGTATAACTATCATAAACTCTCCCCCCAGAAGCGTTGCAATTCTATGGACTTTTACTCCCATTGCATGATAAATCCCAATTTCCTGCAAACGGCTATCAATAGAAAGATAAATCAAAAACGATCCACATGCATAGATTAAAGTAAGTAAAACTATAAGGACACCTATAATTACAATGGAAGTAATACTTGATATTCCACTTAAAAGTGAGGCAGAAGCAAGCGGGAATATGAATTTATATTGTTTCCCAAATTCCTTTTCAACCTCATGAATCAAAGTTTTTTTATAGGATTTATCTTTTAACTTTACCCATATTTCACTGGCAACAGGTTCGGTTGTTCCAAGAAGCTGATTTAAAAAGTCAAGATGAACAAAACAATATAAGGCAAACTCAGAGTATATCTCCATATTGACGTAATCCAGTAGACCCGTAAGTCTGACAGTATCAAAATTAATGTACCCATCAAGATTTTGAAGGCCAATTCCTAAAATCTCACCCTGTGTGAGATATAGATAATCTGAATGTCTGTAATACATCATTGCATCTGAAAGATTACATAACCACAGTCCTGCAAAAAGTTTCCTTCCGGGCAAAAGCAATTTCTCACTCTCAGGATCTACCCCAACAAGTATCATATATGCATCATTGTGTTCTGATTTAATATATGCCCATTTTCTCAATCTTGGTGAAGCAGAAACAACATAATCTTTACTCTTAAGAAAATTCCATAGCTTTTGCCAGGAAGGTAGTGTCTCAACCTTTTTTTCTCCATCCATAGTTATAATATCTATATGCTTTTTCTTTTCCGGAATTATTATGACATCAGAAGTAAGGCTTTGAATGGCAGAATTTTCTAAGGAATTTTTCACAGAGAGTAAAATATTTATAGCTACTACAAGATAGAGAGTAAAAATAAAAATCATTATCCCCAGCAAACTGAAAAGGAAAATATGCTTTCTTATATTTGACAAAATTAGCTTAATCATAATCCAATTCTTACTCCTGCATCCACATAAACCGATGATGATAAAACATTCATTCCAAATTCAAGATTTATGTTAAGTAAAGCAAGCATAATTTCAATTCCACCTGAAAGCACAAGTCCTTGAATTTCTTTACTACTGGAATTAACAGTTTTCTCAATGAGATTTTCAACCTCTAAAAAACTATCCATTTTTCCCCACATATAAGTATAGTTTAACCTTGCATAGCTATTTAAGAAGAAAAAGGACTTTTCAAAAATCACTTCTACAGAAGGGCCATGATAACTTCCATCAAAACCAAACTTTGCGTTATATTGGTTTCCGTCAATTGAAATTTCCCTGCTTTTACTATAATTTCCAGTCCAGTAATTATAACCCAAGCCAGTTTTTACTCCTATATAGATAGAGTTTTCTTCAGTAAGTTCATAAAGGATGCTTCCCCCGGCCCCAAGAGTTGTAGGACTAATATTTTCACTTCCCATCCAGCCCTTCACGTAGGTTGTCAAAAGCCATCTTGAAGGAAACATCAATATGAAATTTCCAGATATTAATGGCCATTTAAGACACGGCATTTCAAAAAGTCTTCTGTAGTCAAGTAAAGTAAAATTATTATCAAATGTATCAAATAGAGAAGAATTTACTTCACTGTACGAAATATTAAAAGAAAAAGATAAGTTCTCCTCACTCTGTAAATAAATTGAACCATTCTTTTTTACAGTAAGAATGGATGGGATACTTGCCTGTATAGTAGAATTTAAAGTACTTAAAAAAGAGTCTTTCTCTCCACGCAACGTATCTATGTCAGAAGTCCATCCGAAAGGTAGAAAACTTGAAACTAATACTATTGATATAATTATCTTTTTCATAAAATTCCTCCTCATTCCTTAACTGTCCAGGACATCTGTGGAAATGGTTTGTTATTTACATTTCCAAGATATATTGCCACTGTGATTGCACCACTTTTATTCTGTGCAAGTCCAATATCAAACCTTAAAATGGTTGCTAAACTTTCCATAATGTATATTCCCAGCAAAGGTGCAACATAAAAGCCATAGGCATAAGAAGGTGTGGTATCATAATTTCCTGCAAGATTACCATTTATACCGACAAGGAAACCGGGTATCAGTTTGATACTGTATGAGGCCAGATACCAGAATGGCGGTGTATAGAAGTAGAAGCCACCCATCGGAGAGTAATATCTGAGTTCGATAGCTGTCCAGCCGACATAATCTCCTACCATAGAAGGTCCACCAATTGAATAAGTGGAAAATTTATAAGGTCTTGGTATTGTTCCAATTCCTCCTGTTCCTTTCAAGTAGAAAGAAAGTGTCCACCAACCTCCAAGTGAGAAAAGTAACTGGGATTCAGCTTCCAGACTTGTAAAGTTTGTTCGTTCCAAAACCCAGTTTTCTGAAATACCGAGAGAGAGATACACACCCTTATGCGGATATGTAGGGACATATCCCTCATACCAGATATCGAAATCAGAACGCCTCGAGTTAAAAGATAAAGCCGCAGTAGTTTTTACAATTCTGTAGTTGTATTCCTTAAACTCGTTAATATTAGTTAAGAGAAGGTTTTGAATGTAATTAGCTCCGATGTTTAAGCCACAGTATGAAAGGAAAGTTGAATTTAAAGACATTCCAATGCTGTCATAACTCTGAGGATAGTACAAATAGCTGGCAACACCTTCCTTATTTGAAAGGACAGTAGCACTACCAATATAATGCTGTGCATTATAAAACAAATGCAGGTAGGGACCTTCTTTCAGTAGATTGTAAAAACCCCCATCAATTCCAAATTGAGAATGATACTCCAGAAATTTTTCCACACCGAAAGAAGGTAAATATGAAACTGACAAAAAGCTTTGTGGAACTCTGCTACTTTCAACTGGTTTTTCTTCTTGATTCGTCAGAGAAAATACTGTGCCATATTCTTGATGTAAAATGAAAATCAAGAATATCAAAAGTATTTTTTTTCTTCTCATATTTTTCTCCACTTTTTTATATTTTATTCTATCCCAAGTCTTTTAAAACACACTTGCTCGACCCATTCTTTATTAAGCCTTCTTGTCACATCAGACCAGTTCGTAAATTCTTCATAGGTATCAAGAACCGAAACCTCCGCACTTTCTCTACTTCTTCTTACTACAAGTCTACTTTCTTTATCTATCCAGTATATGCAGAATTTGCTAAGCGTTCTACCCATAAGAAGTCTCAAAAGAAAATCTTCTGTATCCATCACTACTTTTATCGTATCATAAGTCTTGTAAGTAGTTTCAATTTTTTCTTCTTTTTCAATTTTTAGTCTACCAATAACTGGTGTCCTGAGAACATTAGGAGAAACAAATTGAGCCATACCACCCTTTTGAATATCCAGAAAACCAATAGGAAAAGACATCGTAGCAGCAACATAGTTGAAAAAAGGTAGATTTTTATCTACTTTTGTCCTCCCTTTTTGGATTTTTGTTTCATATCCGTTCCATATACCCCACTCAGATTCATAAATTCCACTTGACTCATCAAAGAATTCATGATGATACATCCATTGGCCAGCACTGTTTTTTGCCCTTCTGTTTGAAAAAACAGCGTCGTATTTTATCACTTGAAGTTTCTCAAGATCAATAAGTTCAACGCTATCAAATTTATCAAGACTTTCGGGAAGAAAGGCTTGGGATTTAATGTCTTTAGCGTAAGAAGTATAATAGAAACTTCTACCATATATTCTAAGATAGCATTTATTATCAGTCTCTTCTTTTATCCATACATAGTGTTGATAACCTATGTGCATCCCAGCCATATCGTATAAAGAATAACGTATATAGGCTTTAGATGATAATAAGTTTTTATTAATTAGCAATATACCTTCTTTTGAATAAATAAAATTAGAAAGAAATAGCTGAGTTGAAAAAATAATTGAAAATCCAACAAAATTTTTCAGTTTTTTGATTATCATTATTAACATTCTCCTTTTCTCTAATATGATTTTTTCAATTACACAAGTTGTTATACAAAAACTTTCAATCTACCCCAAGTTTCTTAAAACACACCTGCTCGACCCATTCTTTATTAAGCTTTTCTGCCACATCAGACCAGTTAGTAAACTCTTCGTATGCATCAAGAATTAAGTATTCTGAATTATTCTTATTAATTTTAACCACCATTTTTGTGTTTTTATCTATCCAGTAGATACAAAATTCCCTCGCCCATCTTCCAGCCATCAGACGAAGTAAAAAATCATGTACATCTGTCCCCAGCTTAATCGTATCAAATTCTCCCAGGACTGTATTGATTTTTTCCTCTTTTATTATTTTGAAACTTCCAATAACAGACTCTTTAAAGTACTCAGGAAATGCAAATTGAAATTTTCTTTTGCCTGAAAAGTCAGTAAACCCAACTGGAAATCTCATACTTAATGCCGTGTAGTTTAAAACAGGTAATGATAAATCCACTTTTGTTCTACCTTTAAAAATCTTCATTTCATAACCATTCCACATACCATATTCTGTCTCAAAAAAAGAATTTGATATATCTAATCTATCACTTATGTACATATATTGACCTCGACCTATTTTCTCTCTGCTGTTAGAATAGACTCCTCTCTCTTCTATTACCTGTGATTTTTCCAGATCTATTATGGCAAATGTTTGAAAACCTTCTAATTTCTCAGGCAAAAAGGCGTGTGATTTCTTATCTTTTGCATAGGAGGAATAGCAGAAAATATTTTCATATATCTTAAGATAATTTTTCTCGTTTTCTTTTTCTTTTACCCATACATGATGAGCGTACCCTGTGAGTTTGCCGCTTAAATCATAGAAGCCATATCTTAAATAAGCTTTCTCGGGAATTGAATCTACATTTAAAAAAGACTGATTTTTGTTGAGTTCTTGACCGCCAGATCTCTGAAAAAGGAGGATTAAACAGAATGAAAAAAGAAGTAATCTTACTATAAACATTTTCCTGATTTCTCCTTAAATATTTTAAATAATCGATTATTTTTTTATTTATTATAACAGAGCAAGAGATATATTCAGCATCATTTTTAACGACCTTAAAAATACCAATCCTAATATATCTTTACAAAACTCACATAAGTTCTTTGTATAAAGTATTAACACAATAAACCAGAATTTTCAACTAAAAACTATATTACTTTTCTTTGAGTGCTGGTTTAATATTGTAAGTTCTTTCTGGAAGATAAAATCCAGAACCAGCAGGAAAATAATAAACATTTGTAATTTTGCCATTTTCATCAAAATAAAGTTGCTCCTTTGAAATATCAGATAAAGGAGCAAAAATCTCTACATCAGGTAGTTCTTTATGTATCATATTAGCAATATTAGCCCCTTTCTCTCCTCCTTTCCCTGCCGAGCAACTGGATATAACTATAACACTATTGGTTGAAAATAACCCTTTGATAGATTTTAATTTTTCTCCATCATTTAAATCCAAAATTTCTTCATCTTTGTATTGATATTCTGTATTACTTAACCTGAACATATCAATATTAGTTCCAGCTTTCCAGAATACTATTCTTCCCTCTCTACCATGACCATTTATCAACAATACATCAATCGACTGAAATAATGCAGCATCTTTAATTGAATTAACAAATTCTATATCAGATTTTACCTGATAATAACTAACCCTGTACCCATTACTTGAAAGCTCCTCTACATTATGGACTCTAAAATCTATATCTGCTCTATTTCCAACAAATCCCGTATCAATAATTACTGAAAGTGGTTGAAAATTATCTTTCTGAGGAGATATTCTTTGTCTTGTTGCAATATCAAAGATTCTCTTATTATAAAATTTGAATGGATTAATAAAACCAAGTTTTGAAATAAGTTTCTCAAAATCATTTAGATTTTCCTTATTTACCGAAGTCAAAAGTTTCTTCTCAAACGAAGGAAAATAGATAACGAAAGGATTTACAGTAAAAGCTTTATTTACAAAGTCTTTATCTTTCAAGAGAGTTGAGGAAGCATACCGAAGATACCACCAATCTTCTTTCAAAAGGACAAGAAATAGATTCTTATCTTTCTTTAAAGTAGATTTTTCTTTATTGCCAGCAAAGTCAATTATAGCTGGATTATACTTTATACATTCATATAAAAACTTCTTGCTATTTTTGAAACTTTCATCTGCATACTTCAAAGCAACAGGATTATTTTTAACCGCCTCCAGAACTATTTCCTTGTTTCTCCTTAAACTAAAATCTGCATATTCAAGTGAACTCCCTTCATTTTTTACAGCAAGAAATACTATTTCCTTGTCCTTTTTCAAGTTTGAAGATGCAAATTTCAGTGCCTTGCCGTTTTTGTTTACTGCAGTTTTTACTATCTCCTTATTACTTTGCCAGTTAGAACCTAAAAAACGAAGACTCATAGGATCAATATCAATAACATTTAAAATAAAATCCTTGTCTTTTTTAAAATCTTCAGGAATATCCAAAACTGAAATTTCTCCGTTAGACAATGCCTTTATTAAGCTTTCTTTGTCAGTATTTTGCTCAGTACTCCAGATTAATCTTCCACATATAAGCAGAAGTATAAAAAAGATTACTTTCATATTGCTTTCTCAACCTCTTTGTTTTTTTCACCGAAAACTAATTTAAAAAACTTTAAAAGTAAAAATATTAGATATGAAAATCCCCCAATCCATATTCCTGAATTTCTTAGAAATATATTAAAAGTCTTTATATTTTCACCTTTTATTCCCGAAGATACAAGTGTTAATAATGGTTTCCATATGTAACTATCCAGATTCAATGTAATCTTAATCCAATTAATGTAAAATCCACTGAGAAAAGAAAACATAAAAAAGTAAAAAATGAAAAGATAAATAATTACAAATCTTTGAATCGATGGGGGATAAGAAGAAAAGGGAGATTTTTTCTCCTTTTTAACTATACTTTTTATCCAGTTTTTAATTTTTGTTTGCAAGCTTACAATTCCAAGAATATCGCTTAAAAACCAGTAGCCATCCATTTTTAAAAATGGATTGAAAGTAGAAATGCTGAAAAGTGGAAAGAGTATTAAATAATCCTTTATTGCACCTGATTGGGTCAGAAAAAATGTAAAGAACAATGGAAGGAGAAAAATGAGTTCGAAATAAAAACCAGCAATTGAAACAATAGCTCTTTCCTTGCGAGGTAAATTCCAGGATTCATGAGTGTCTGTGTACATTACAAACATAAAATAGTAAAATCCAAAGCCTATCCCATCTTTTGAAGGAACATTGTATTTTGCCAAAGCCACTGCATGACCCATTTCGTGAAAAACTGTTTTGAAATATGGATAGATTACAAAGATTATAAAGTAATCCCATATCCCATAATACTTGATTGTTATATGTTTTGAAAAAAAAGAAAAATAGAATAAAAAAGCTTCGAGCAGACAAAATAAAGTTGTTACTCCAATTACAACTGGTTTTTTAAGAAAAAATTCAAAAATCTTCAAAAATCCAGCAAGTTTTGAAATATCAAAAAGCTTTATTCTTAACCAGAAGTTTTCCATTCTGTTTCTAAAAGTAAAGTTTTCTTCTTTCTCTTTGAAATTGAAAGTTAAAAGTTTTTTTTGTTCTAAAAGATTTAAAACATTCTGTACAGACTTTTCATCTATTCCTAACTCTTCTCCTATTACCTTTCGAATTTCAGTGACTACCCCTCCCTCTTTTTTTTCTAAAAGGCTGATAAATTTTCTTACATTGCTATTTATTTCTACGTCACCAAGAGAAAAAGTAACTCTATATCTGATTTCATTTGAACTGGTATCGAGTGGAGAGATTTTGTAATTCCTTAAATAAACTTTATCATCATCCCTCATTTTTCAATCCTTCAGGTACGATAATCGCATAATTTACAAGATTTTTAAGTATCTCTACCAGCTTTTTTTCTGGAATACGCTTTTTCGTTTTAGGACTTACTATTCCTCTCTTTTTTATATCCTCAATAACCATTTTTACACTCTTTTCGGTTTTCACAGTAAGAAAAGGATAGAGATTTATTAAGTATAAAGTGTTTTTTTCTTTTCTAAAAAAAACATATGAATGTAGAAAAAATTTATTTTTAATTTCAACTTCATAATTCTTCACTTTTTGTTGCCAAATTTCCAATAGTTCCATATCAAAAAATCTGAAAAAGAAAAAAACTTCTTTCAATTGCCTTCCATCCCATCCCAAACACTTTTTTCTAAGATTTTCATATAATAAGTTATATATAGTATTGCATAGTAACTGCCCTGTTTCGTTAAAGCTTAACATAGGTTTAAATTCAAAAATTTCTCCAATACTAAATAGGATTTTACCATTAAACTTTGGAAGTGTCATTATTGGTACTACAGGAGAACACGTCATTAAATGTAATATTGGAAAAATTGAAGTAATAACTAAAGACTTTTTCCCATTCATAGTATAAACAAAAAATTTTGCTCTATCTCTATTATAATCACAGAATGCTTTTTTTATATACTCTTGAATCTTAACATCGTTATTATCTAAGTTAATTAAGGGTAAATCTCCAAAAATAACAATAGGAAATCCGTTTCTTAATGATTGCAACATATTAAGAGGAAAATTTTTTTTATCTTCCAAAAAACAAAAAGAAATAGTTCCAGAAAAATCAGGAAAATTAAAAAATATTCTATCAGACTCCAACTTCACATACTTTTTGTATTTTTCATAATGCTTCTGTCTAAAGAGACTTAAAAAATATTTATACACATCACCAGATCTTAGGGCAAGTACATTTATATAACTTATATTCAACTTTTTAATTAGATAAAAGACGCTTTCCAACATCACTTCACTATGAAAGATAAAAAAGATAGCTGTTTTAAATTCATTTAGTTTTTTGATTGTATCATTTTGAAATATGCAAGTATCACTTTCTATCAAAAACCATCGTATTCTTAAATTTGTTAATTTATTTAAAGTTTTAGAAAAACATTTGATTTTTCTATTTTGACTATTAATTATTTTAACATTATTAAAAACTCTAAAAAGAAAACTTGCAAACCATAAGTCTTTCAAGCTTTTCTCCGTGTTTTCACTGATATAGTAATATATATAGGTAAAAATAAAAAAAATTGTGTAGATAATTCTTTTCAGGAACAACATATTTCTTCTCCATACTCTACCATTTCCTTAACAAGTTAAACCACACTCTTTTAAAGTTGAAATAATAATTTTGAAAATAAAATAATTTTACATTTATATGATAATTATTAGTTAAGATTTTTAAGCAATATAACTGCGTTACTTCCTCCAAATGCAAAGGCATTTACCAATGCACAATTTACTTCATAATCTATAGACTCGTTGGCAACATAATCTAAATCACACTCTGGATCAGGTTCATCTAAGTTTATAGTTGGATGTAATTTATTTTCTTTCATCTGAATTATAGCTGCTATAGTTGAAATTACCCCACTTGCCCCCATTGTATGTCCAATCATAGATTTTACCGAATTAACCTTTAATTTATATGCTTTGTCTTTAAACATATTTTTGATGGCAATTGTCTCTTCAAAATCGTTCACTGGAGTCCCTGTTCCATGTGCTTGAATATAATTTACTTTTTCAAACAATTCAGGATAATCCTGAAAACTTTTCTCTATAGCTTTTTCTATTGATTTGTGATTTGTATGAGTGAGATGGGTTGTATCATTTGAATACCCATAACCACAAACTTCTGCCAGCGGAATTAAACCAAATTTTTCACAAATCTCTTCTTTTGTAATTATTACTGCTCCAGCACCTTCTCCCAGAACAGTGCCCTTTCGTCGTTTACTAAAAGGAGAAGGAACTTTGGTCGGATTTTCATTATCCTTTTCGAGAACATTCAACTTATTCCATCCTATTATACTTACTGGGAAAAGAGGTGTATCCGTTCCTCCAGCAACGACCAGATCAAGAACCCCCCATTTTATAAATAGATACCCCAAGCCTATAGCATGTAAAGAAGAAGAACAAGCTGTATCTACAGTAATTGAAAAATCTGAAAGTTTCCATTTTTCCGAAACAAGAGCCGTAGAAGAACACCTCATACTCCGGACTAAAAATAAGGGATTAATAAAATTCTCTTGTCCCTTATTATAATATCCATAGGTCTTATCCAACGTTTCATTCCCATTGTAACAGGTTCCAATAAAAATTCCTTTTTTTAGTTCTATTCTTTCAAAAATAGGATTTAAATTATAAGCCTTTATTGCTTCATTTACAGAATAATCCAGAAAATAAAATGCTCTATCTTCTCGCATCTTTTCAATACCAATTTTTTTTAAATCTTTATTTTTGACTTCTCCACCTATTTTCACAGGAATATTAGAATAATCATCATTTTCTAGTTTCGAAATTTGAGAAATTCCAGAAAGAATAGAACGCGAAAACTCATTGATTCCAAAAGAAGCCGGGCTTAAAACACCCATACCAACGACAAATATTTTCATAATAATTACCCTTGGAAGTTTTCAAGGTATTCCCGGATTTTTGATATGGTTAGTAAACCAGATGTCTCTTCAGGAGGAAAGTTTATATTAAATTTTTTCTCAATCTCAAATAGAATTTCAAGAAGAGATAATGAATCAGCTTTGAGGTCTTCAACAAAATGAGTATTTTCACTGATATCCGCCGGCGATATCTTTAAAATTTCAGCAATTATATTTTTGATTTCCATAATATCCTTTTCTGAAATTTGCATTTTCAAGTTCCTCCTTTTTTACAAAAGTAAAAATATTTCTCTAATTTATCTAATTTATTTTCCTACTCGACTCCAAGTCTTTTAAAACACACCTGCTCAACCCATTCCTTGTTAAGTTTTTCTGCTACTTCAGACCAGTTTGTAAATTCTTCGTAGGTGTCAAGAATCGAAACCTCCGCACTTTCTCTACTCCTTTTTACTACAAGTCTACTTTCTTTATCTATCCAGTATATGCAGAATTTGCTAAGCGTTCTACCCATAAGAAGTCTCAAAAGAAAATCTTCTGTATCCATCACTACTTTTATCGTATCATAAGTCTTGTAAGTAGTTTCAATTTTTTCTTCTTTTTCAATTTTTAGTCTACCAATAACCGGTGCCCTGAGAATATTAGGAGAAACAAACTGAGCCATACCACCCTTTTGAATATCCAAAAAGCCCACAGGAAAGGACATTGTACCAGCAACATAGTTAAAGAAAGGAAGATTTGTATCAACTTTCGTCCTACCCTTTTGGACTTTTGTTTCATATCCATTCCATGTTCCCCACACAGATTCATAAATTCCATTTGACTCATCAAAGGATTCATGATGATACATCCATTGGCCAGCACTATTATTTGCCCTTTTGTTTGAAAAAACAGCATCGTATTTTATCACTTGAAGTTTCTCAAGATCAATAAGTTCAACGCTATCAAATTTATCAAGACTTTCTGGAAGGAAAGCTTGTAATTTAACATCTTTCGCGTAAGAAGTATAATAGAAACTCCTCCCATATATTTTAAGATAGCATTTATTATCAGTTTCCTCTTTTATCCATACATAGTGTTGATAACCCATGTGCTTTCCAGCCATATCGTATAAAGAATAGCGTATATAGGCTTTCAAAGGTATTAAGTTTGGATTAAGAAACAATTTCTTTATCGATTGAGAATAAGTTGAATTGATAAGAAAAATGTAATTAATCATTACGCAGCATATCAGAAAATTAGCCCCTCTTTTTTTAACCAACATTAGAAATTACCCTCCTTTATTACTATTGCTATACACATATGTTAACACAAACCAAAGAAGAAAGGGGAGATAAAAATTTTTTTAAAGCTTAGATATATTTAACTTTTTTTTCTTTTATAGCAATCTACTACTCAGCTGCACAACAGTTACCACAACCAGCGCCACCAAAATCTACCTTTTCTTCTACTTCTTCAACCTCAAATACTAAATAATCTTGTCTCTCATTCATGGTATCCCTCCTTTCTTATAGATTTCTCCCCTTTCCTCTTTTTTTATTACTTTTAAGTATTTTTTTCTTAATAAGCATTCATTTTTTTTGCTACTATTAAGACTTAAACACTTAAGACCATAACAAAACAGAGAAAACTTACATTCTTTAAGATTATTACACTTCTTTTTCACTGGTTCATAAGAGAGAAGTCTTTCAGGACAATAGTCCTTTTTCCCTATATCATCATAACATACCTTCCTATATATAAAAGGACAGATTAGAAAAACTTTATCTTTCAACACATTTTCAAAATTCTCGAAAAACAAATCGCCTTTTCCCCAGCACCCATCCTTAAAGTCTAAAAAATCACCAATGTTTTCTGGTTTATCAGAAAGAATAACCAGCCTTATATTTGAAAATAAATCTTCCATGCCAAACGGGTTAAAGTTCTCTATTTCATTTTCGTTTACAGAAAGCCACAAAGCACCTTTTTGAAAACCATACGAATTCACTTTTTTTGCAATTTCAAGCGTTAATTCAAGGTTTTCAAAATCACTCCAGAAATTTACTTTTTCAATATTTTCTTCTTTTTTAATTTTTTCAACCCAATTTTTAAGTTTACTTTCATTCCAGCTTACATTTTTTCTTTCTCTTTTTAAATACCCCGGCTTTCCAACAAGAAGAAAAACTTCCTTGTAGCTGGTTTTAAGTTTGTTAACTTTGCTTTCAAGAAAAGTCAGAATTTCCCTTTTTTCCTCTTCTTCGCTGTAGCAGGTTATATACCATTTTTTAAGCCAGTCTGAAATCTCTTTTTCAGAAAAAGGATATCTATTATCAGGCATAAAACTTTCATTTTTATCCTGGATTTCTTTAAGTGATTTCCATTTTGATAAATCAATTTCTTCAAGTTCACCTGTTATTAGACTCAGAATGAAATACCTTTCATCTTTATTAATTAAAAAACAACCTTCTGCAATTCTCATATTCTACAAAGGAATAAGACGGGAGTAGAAAAATCCAATGCCTTTTTCGGTAAGTCTTCCTATTGCTCTTTCCTTTTCAATTGCCACAGTACATTTAGTAACAAACCCGTCTGGGCGGATTAAAAATGAGTTTCTTATCTCTGCATCACAATATTTATATTCTCTTTTTAAACCTAAAGGACTACTAAAACCTCTCTTTGACAATTCATTTAGAAGGAATTTTTCTACACTAGAATTAATTTTGTAAGTACAGTTACTTTCATTATCTTTATTCCCATCCCAGTCTTCAGTACACGAAGAATATATATCTCTAAAGTAAATATCAACTCTATCCTTAAATTTCTTGAAGATGTCAAAGATTGAAAGAATTTCATTTAGTTCAGTTTCTTCTCCGCTGTGGATGTGAATTCTAACTGCTATCTTATTCAAAGGATTTGCTTCTAAGAAATTAGTCACGTTTTTTATAATTGTATCAAAGGTAGGCTGTCCCCCAACAAGAGTTCTCATTTTGTTATGTCTTGTCTTACCACCATCAAGTGTAAAGTGAACATCTCTTAATTGAATTTTATCGAAAATATTGATTATTTTATCATTGAGGAGAACTGCATTTGTAGTTATTCCAGTATTAAATTTTATCTCCCATTTTTTTGAAATATCTACAGCAAAAGTACCTATCTCTTCAATTATTTCAGGCATCAAGAGTGGCTCACCACCGAACCAGCTTATTCCAAGAAAATTAAGGGTCTTAGCTCTGTTTTCAATTAACTTACAGATATTTTTGACAACATCATATGACATTCTCTCCTCAGGATGAATCTCATAACAATACGGACAACGACAGTTACAATTCAGGGTGGGAACTATTGTAAGGATCAGCTTATCTATCCTGTAAATATCCTGATTGCGTAACTCCAGAAGAAGATTATATTCATCAATGTTATCTGGAATGAGTAATTTACCATCAACAAGTTTTTTATAAATCTTTGCGTCTTTATTGGAAACTACATCTTCCGGATTACTTAAAATTTTTATTACATCTTCTTTCCATTCGAGTGGAAAAGATGTATAGCTATTCCCAAACCAGGAATACAGGACATACTCATTCTCTGTTAAGAAATCGACAAAATAATTTGTTGACTTCATTCCCCCGACCTTTTTTAATTCTTAAGTTAATATTCTTTATTTCAAACTTTTTATATTGTTTTAAATTAAATTTTTACACCTTTTACTAAAACTACCAGAAATTTTTCCTCAATTTTGAAATTTTTTATAAAAATTTTTTTGTTTTATCATTATACATCTGGGGGGGGGTGGATTGTCAAGGTTTTTTGGAAAAATTTAAAAATTTTTTATAATTTTTATATTTGAAAAAGTAATTAAATTGTTTTATATTAAAATAATTATAAAAAGGAGAATAAATTTAATTTATTATTTTTAAAAAGATTAAATATCTTATAGAGAGAATAGGATATCTTGACTTAGTTAGATTTAATTTTACCTTTTTAATTTACAGAATAATTGTTAAAAAACCCAATACAGATTTTCTGACTACATAACGGCAAATCTTTACGGAAGATTTGTGTTTAACCAGTATGCAGATGTTGCCCCACTCGAAAATAGTGTTCGCAAAACCTACTTCGATCCAGGTTATGGACTACAGATTGGGATTGACTTAAGAATTACCTTCTAACCAAGATTTTTGAGTAATTCCTGCTGTTCATTCATAATGCAGGCGTTGATAAGTTCATCACAATCCCCATCAAGAATCAAATCAAGTTTATAAAGAGTTAAGTTTATTCTATGGTCTGTAACCCTGTTCTGGGGAAAGTTATATGTTCTTATTTTGTCGGATCTGTCTCCACTTCTGATTGAGGTTTTCCTTATCTGACTTTGTTCTTCTATTTTTTTCTGCATTTCCATATCAAATAGCTTTGATCTTAAAATTCTTAATGCTGTAGCTCTATTTTGGAGCTGAGATCTTTCTTCCTGACAGGCAACTACAATGCCAGTGGGGATATGGGTTATTCTGACAGCCGATTCAGTCTTATTAACATACTGTCCACCTGCACCACCAGCTCTGAAAGTATCAATTTTTAAGTCTTTTGGGTCTATTGCTATGTCAACTTCGTCAACTTCTGGAAGAACAACTACCGAAGCTGTTGAAGTATGAATTCTGCCACCTGCTTCAGTTACTGGAATTCTCTGAACTCTGTGAACACCCGATTCATACTTGAGATGTGCATAAACATCTTTACCTTTTATAGAAAAAACTACTTCTTTATAGCCGCCGAGTTCTGTTGGATTAAAGTCAAGCACTTCATATTTCCACTTTTTCCTTTCTGCATATCTTGTATACATTCGGAATAAATCTCCAGCAAAGATTGCTGCTTCTTCTCCACCAGTTCCAGCCCTTATTTCTACTATAACATTTTTTGTTGCCATTTCATCTTTTGGAAGAAGGAGTAATAAAATTTCATTTTCAAGCTCTTCCTTTCTTTTCTTTATGTTTTCAATATCTTCTTTTGCTATTTTTTTCAGTTCTTCATCTTCTTCTGAATTGATTAATTCAAATAAGTCTTTTTCTTCCTTTTCGAGTTTGCCAAATTCTCTATACTTATCAACCAGTTCCTCAAGTTCGCTTCTTTCTTTTGCAACCTTTATGTATTCACTACTACCAGGCGGTAATTCTGATAGCCTTTTTTCAAGCTCTTCGTATTTCTTGATTAATTCTAAGGCTTTTGGGTGCATACTATCTCCTTAACTATATAGAAATCTGTATGTTAAATAGTCTATTGTATATACCTTTTTGTGAAATTAATTCGCTGTGAGTTCCAATTTCAACAATTTTACCGTTTTCTATAACTATTATCTTATCAGCTTTCATAATTGTTGAAAGTTTATGTGCAATTATTATTGTTGTTTGTTTACCTAAAATTGTTTCCATAGCTTTTTTTATTGATTCTTCAGACTCAGCATCAAGAGAACTTGTAGCCTCATCAAGTATCAAGATTTTTGGTTTTCTCAATATTGCTCTTGCAAGGGCTATTCTCTGTCTTTCTCCACCTGAAAGTTTGACACCTCTATCTCCTATCTCAGTTTGATAGCCTTTTTCAAGTTTTGAAATAAAATTGTGTGCGTTAGCAATTTTTGCTGCTTCTATTATTTCTTCCATTGTAGCATGAGGGTTTGAGATTTTTATATTTTCTTCTATAGTTCCAGAAAATAGTATATTTTCTTGAGTTACAAGACTTATTTTTTCTCTCAATAAGTGTGTGTCAATTGTAAAAATATCCTTTTCATCTATTAATACTTTTCCAGACGTGGGATAGTATAAGCCAAGTATTAAAGAAACTATTGTAGATTTTCCAGCACCACTATGACCAACAATTGCTATCGTTTCGCCAGGCTTAATATTAAAATTTATATCTTTTAAAATATAATTATCCCCTTCATAAGCAAAAAAAACATTTTCAAAATCAATTTTGCCTTCCAGTTTATTCAATTTAATAAGATTTTCAATTTCTTTTGTTTCATAATCGATAAGCTCAAATATTCTTTTACCAGCAGGTATAAGTTTTTTTAATACCATAAAAACATCAGTTGATTTACTTAAAGGTTCTGCAAGAAGTAAACAAAGAGTTATAAAACTTATGATTTCAGATGGTGTAGCAAGACCGTTTTTTACAATTATTGAACCAAAAAATAAAATAATGATTATCCCCAAAGCCCCAAGAAATTCTGATGTGGGTGTCCCAAGAAATCTCACCCTTATTTCTTTTTTTGTAGAAGATAAATAATCTCTATTTACATTGAAGAATTTGTCTTTCATATTATTTTCTATAGAAAAGCCTTTTATGATTTCAATTCCATATATAGATTCCTGTATTACAGAAGTGACGTTTGAAATGTTTTTTTGAACTGTTTGACTTAACTTCTGCACAAGTCCCCCAATTCCACCGAGAACTATTGCGATTATTGGAGTTATAGAAAAGAAATAAAGTGAAAGTTTGAAATTTATGAAGAATAAAATCACTACAACAGCAATTAAAGTAAGTGGCTGTATTAAAAGCTCTACCATTACATTCATAAAAAAAACTTCAATTATCTGAACATCATTAATCAACCTTGAGATAATATCACCGAGTTTATTTTTTTTAAAATAAGACATAGGAAGAGATAAAACTTTTTCATAAACATTCTTTCTTATGTCATGCATAACATTCATTGCAAGTGAAGTAGATGAAACAAAAATAAGATAATGCGATAATACCCACCCAAACGCAAGTCCAATAAGGATAAGAATTGATGTTATATCACTACCTTGCAAATTCTTTTCAATAAAGGCTTGAGAAAAATACTTTGTGGCAAAAAAAGCTGCTCCAACCTTTGCAAAAACAAAAAATAAAGAAAGTATAATAGAAAAAATAAACAAAAATGGATATTTAAATCCATATCCTAAAATTCGCTTTAAAACTTTATTGTCCATATTATTCCTTATTTTAAAACTATTATTCCATTTGCACCAGCTAAAACATAGAGTAAATTTTGTGAGTTATCATAAATGATATTATTAGCAAGGTAATCGCCTTTATGATACTTCTCCAGTTTCAGTCTATTGTTTTTATAACTTAAACTTAAAACTCCATTAATTCCATCTGCTACAAAGATATCATTTCCTTTCATAAATACAGAATTAGCATCTCCAGCAGTATCATATCTGAAAACGACTTCATTATTCATTCCATTAATGTTATAAAGGCTTATTCCAAGCATTTTATCGGCTATAAGCAACTTTTTATCCATAATAAAACAATCAGACACACTATTTATATCATTCTTTATTGTAGAAATTACTTTAAAAGAATTTTTCTCGATTTTTCCAATTATTAAACCTTTATTAAAGGATGGTAAATAAAAATATCCCTTATAAAATTTCATTTTACTGTTTTCTGAAATATTAAATTGATAATTTTTTTCATTTGAACTATCAACTATATCAAATTCCTTAAGTTCATTTTTTGTCAGAACGTAAAGTTTGTGATTTCCTATACAAAAACTCTTTGGTGATAAAAAATCAACAAAGAAATAGTTTGTTAATATGACATTGGTATTCTCGACAAATAATACTACAATACCCTTTTTCTCACCAGAGAAAAAAGAAGAAACAAGGTAAATTTGATTATTAGTTTCATAAAGCTCTAATGACTTAAGAGAAAATTTAATTTCATTTGTTTCAACTAAAAAATTAGTGATTAAAGTTAAGTTTTCATTTTTATTGAATAAACCAAGTCCCTTTTCACCAAAAACTGCATAGAGAAATTTTTTATCAATCACAAAGTCTTCAACATATTCTCCATTTGTTCCAATCCACTGACTGACAAGTTGAAAACTTTTGACCTGATTTAAAGCCGAACGATCTTCAAGTGCTCTTCTTCCTGAGTTAACGGAAAAAATAAGTATAAAAATCAATATTAACAGACCAAAAAAAGATAGTTTAAGAGCAGAAAACTTGAATAAATTAGGATTAATCTTCTTCACCAAAAACCTCAGCTTCAAACTTAAAAATTTTTGCTCCATTTTCCCAGCAATATGTTTCCATTCCAGCTTTTCTGCAGGTTTGATTCAAAAACTCCTCTCTTGTCCACCCATATTCTGTCGCTACCTGAGGCAATAGTAAGCCTCTGTTAAATCCTCTTTCCATAACTATTCCATGTTTACCTACTTCGATTTCGTTTATATCTTTTACTTCTTCAAGTGGATAGAGAATTGAAATTTCGATCTTTATGTGCTTAAATTCTTCTTTAGTTAATGGATAAAATCTTGGATCCTTGAATGCCGACTGAATTGCTAAATCTTTAACAGCCTCTCTTAAAGGTTTAACTCCCTCGACATAACCTATGCATCCTCTCAGTCTTCCACGAATCGTAAGAGTAACAAACATTCCATAACTTTCCCCAAAAATATCATCACTTAAGTCTGGGAAATTTTCATCAATTTTCTCATAGAGAGATTTTTTGATTGTTAACCTTGCTGTCTCAATAAGTTTTTTCTTTTGTTCCTCTGTCAATTTTAATTTCATTAATATCCCCCATAAATTTTTAAATTTTATCTCAATTTTAATGTAGTCAATGAAATAAGGGCACAGAGAGCTGAAATTATCCAGAATCTTATCACTACTTGTGTTTCTTTCCAGCCTTTTTTCTCAAAATGATGATGAATTGGAGCCATCAAAAATATTCTTTTACCTTCCCCAAATTTCTTTTTTGTATATTTAAAATAACTTGTTTGTATAACGACAGAGACAGTTTCAAGAACAAACATAAAGCCAGCTATTAAAAGTAAAACCTCTTGTTTTAAAATTATAGCAATTGTGGCAATCATACCTCCTATCGCAAGTGAACCAGTATCTCCCATAAAAATTTCTGCAGGATGAACATTATACCATAGAAAAGCAGCGAGCCCTCCAATAAAACTTGCAAGAATGACAGAAATTTCACCAGCTCCCGGGATATAAATAAACTTAAGATAATCAGAAGCGACAACATTACCGACTACGTAGGCAATTATTCCAAAAGGAATAATAAGGAAAATACTCATTCCAGCAGCAAGCCCGTCAAGTCCATCAGAGAGATTTGTAGCGTTAGAAAATGCTACCATTGTAAAAATATAAAAAAACACTCCAATCAAAAAAGGCCAGTAAAATAAAGGCTTATTATAAAAAGGAATAAAAAAAGAAAAAGAAAACTTTTCAAAAGGATCAAAGTAAAGCAATAAGAGTATAATGGCACTTACAATTATCTGAAACAAGAGTTTTAACTTGGCTTTAACTCCCTTTGAATTCTTTTTCGATACTTTGAGAAAATCATCATAAAAACCTATAGCAGCAAATCCAATTATTGAAAATAATACTACAAAAACATAATAGTTATAAATAGTCCATAAGAGAGAAGATAAAATTACAGAAATAATTATAAATATTCCTCCCATTGTAGGAGTTCCAGACTTTACTTGATGAGTAGAGGGACCATCTTCTCTAATAGATTGTCCTGCACCCATTTCTTTGAATTTTTTTATAAAAATTGGCCCTAAAATCATGCCAATTATAAAAGCTGTAAGAAAGGCAGCCATAGAACGAAAAGTTATATACCTTAATAAATTAAATAAAATAAATTTATGTCTTAATTCAAAAAAAAGGATATAAAGCATAAAAAAACTCCCCTAAATAGTTAACTAATATTATAAATTATATAAAGTAAATTGTCCAGAATAAATTAAGCCTCTTTTTCTTTCTTTGATAAGGTTTTAATAAGAGCTGAGAGCTCTGCCTTTGTTTCTTCATCATCAATATAAAATTCAAAAGCTACATTAAGCCCTGCATTATCACCAGAAACATAATGATAACGAACAACTCTTGATTTAATATTTATAGTTTTTTCTTTATAATTTATTGACAAAACAACAACAGAATTTTCTTTAATATAATGTGTTATGTAAACATTTTTAGTATTAGCAAGTATTCCTCCCATTGATAAATCAATTACGTTAAACATTACATCTGCATTTTCGGAAGTAGACTGGGTTTTAACTATTACTTCCCCAACGATATCTGCAAGACCCTTAATATAAAATATTTCGTATATACTTAACTGCTTATACTTTGGATCATTTGGAACAGAAACTTCTATAACTCCAAAAACTCTATCGCCAATTATAATTGGAACCATAGCATAAGAAATGATGCCCTTTGATATATAAGTTTGTCTTATTTGTTCAAGAACTTGAGGATTAACTTTTTTTCCAATAAGATCAAAATATTTTTCATAACCAACGACACCATATTTTTCACCGAGATGAACATAATTTGATAAATTTTCGGTATCACCAATCCAGAAAGTCTTTTTATAAATATTTACAACATTTTCAATAGGAGTTAACTTTGATAAATCCTTAAAAAGATTTATCTTGAATCTATTCGAGAACCTTGAAAGCTCTTCACCTATCATTTTTATAATCTTTTTTATATCTGGTTTTTCATTTTGAACTTCAAGATATATCCCCCTTAATGTAGCTGGCAATTCTGCAAGATTCACACTTGTTTGTTTTGAAACCTCGGTTGTCTCAATGTTTTTTATGAATACCTTTATTTCATCAAGACCTTCGATTCTTGGATATTTTCTTACGGAATGGAAAAAGAGTTTCTCTGGTAAATTGACTTCTATACTTTTAAGAGGAACATTAACAAGCCTTACCATAACATTCTCAGAATTATAAAAATTATTGTTAAGATCAAAAGAAATTTTTACATTTTTTATTGGTATAATTTCTGGAACATCATCATAAAATAAACCAAGAAGTGATGGGTCAGCCTTAGTTATAAAAGCTTCAAGACTGAATTTTTTCTCTTCATTTTCAAGTTTAACTTTAACTCTATTAAGTCTTAATTTGTTAAAAAGAGAAACAATTTCATTTCTCTGAGCTATTTCTTTCTCCACAACTACTCCTTAGATATTATCTTATAAAATAAAACATTCCCCTTTTGTGTTCCTATTATCAGCATCTTATATTTATTACTCTTTTCAAAGTAAAAAACTGCACTACCAACACTATATTTTTTTAAAACATTTTTACTTTTTAAATCATATATATATATATCGCCATCTCTACCACCAGAAATTAAAAAATTCTGGTCTATAAACTTAGCAACCAGAACCTCACTTAAATGTTCTCTGAATTTAACATAAGGAAAATCAAGGTTATCAATTTTATGAACTATAACATATCCAAAATTATCAGCAAAAAGAAAATAATTATTATCGGAAGAAAAATTAACAAATTCGACTGGATAATCATTGGTTATTATTTTCTTTATAGATAAATCTGGAAAAGAAAAAATGATAACTTCTTTAGTTGAAGAACCAGAGATTGCAAGAAAGCCAGAACTACTTATATGAGTGTTCCATACTTCTCCCTTTGTTATCTTTTGTTCTTTTATTAAATTAAGTCCAGGAATACTCCATACCTTAACAAATCCGTCTGCTCCACCACTGAAAATATATTTATTATCACTTGAAACTGCTATTGACTGAACGCCTTTAAGATGTGCTAATTTTTTAGAGATAACTTTATAGTTTTCAGAATTTAAAATTATAAGTTCTTCATAGGCTCCAACTACAAGATATTTCCCATTTTGAGTATATTTGACTGGAATTCCCCATTTGCCTCTGAAACTAAATACAATATTGGTGATCAAGATAGATTTTTCATAGTCCCAGATAGAAATTGAATTATCAGCACTTCCTGCGACGATATAATTCTTATAAGCATCAATATAAAAGACATAATCTTTGTGTTTAAAACCATTTTTTTCAAATTCAATATCAAAATTTTGAGTTTCAAAGAGAACTTCATTTTTTACAACAGTTTTATTTTCTGTACAGGAAAATAGAAAAAAAGTAAGTAATATATTAATAATTAATAACATACAAAATTACCTTACTTGAATAAAAACAATAAGGGATAGAGTGATCTCAAATAAAAATTTTTTAAGACAACTCCATCCCTGCAAGAGAGGCACAAATTTTAAAGTTTTATCTGCCTCATTAAAATTAACGAAAAATATTACCAGTGATCAAGCATATCGTCTGGATTCTGCTTTGTTTCAGAAAACAAATCAACATCAGCAGTCATATAATCAAAATAGGTATAAAAAGGTCTTCCGAGAATATCTTCAGGTTCAAAATCAAGTCTGAAACCAATAAATGTTATACCTCTATCCTCTGTAATCTTATAATTTTCCTGTTCAATTGTATCAGGTATATTAATATTAACCTGCTTCCATCCAGTCCAGATAAGACGTTCTGATTGAATAAATCTAAGTCTATCAAGATAATCTTTAAGAACAAGACTTAGAGAATGTTTATAGTTTCTTCCAACAACCCATATTGTTACAGTTTTAGTTATACCTTTTATTTTAATAGGTTTGGCTGGAACAATAGTTGTCCAGCTCCAATCTCTTTTCATAAATTCAACTTTTACACCCAATACATATCTATTTCTATCTGATTCAAGATCTCTCGGAGAACCTTCTCTTCTCATTGAAGTAGCAATACCATAATCTCTTGGCATAAATGCTGTCCATTCACCAGCAGTTTCAAAATCTTCTACAAGAACAGTTTGAACAAGTTCTGTTGCTACTTTTTTATCAGATTTTTCACCTGCATTTGTGTTGATAATCTCAAGCTCACCTACTCTCTTATAATCAGAATTACCAACCTGCTGTGCAAATATAACTCCTGATATTAACAACGAAAAAATAATAATATAAATCTTTTTCATATTTCACCCCTTTTACCAGGCTTTTGTTGCAAGATCATCACCGTTAAATCTTTCAAGATATACGTCTGTTTGAACCTGCAAATAATCTAAATAGACATAAAACTGATCAACTCTTTCTGTTGGATATGACCATATCTTTATATACTCTAGCTTTAAAGGTTTTAAAAATGGAACCCTGTTTTCAGCCTGTGGTATATATTCCGGAATCTTAGTTCTTAAATTTCGCCATCCAACAAAGTTTATATCTCCAACATGAATTTTATGTAAGAAACCTTTATAATCAAGTAAGTAAAATTCCATCCAGTAATTGTAATTTCCTCCCCACACCCACATATCAAGACTTTTTATTACTCCAATAAGTGGTAAAGCCTCTTTCTTAGCTTCAATTGTATTATCTGGTCTTCCATCAGAACCAACAATACTTTTCCCCTCTGTTTTAGCAGTATAGATTTCTATCCAGTTATATCCTTTCTTAATAAACTGGGCTTTGATACCAAGAGACCACTTTTGTCTTACATCTACTTCTTGAGGAAGACCAAGTGGTTTTGCTTCAAAGTATTTTGCATCACAGGCATTTGTATCCCATGTGCTCATTTCTTTGTTAGGATCAGCTGGCTTTGCATATCTAGAAAATTTAACCTTCCATACAATACCATTTGTCTGATCCTTTTCATCTCCAAAGTCAGAAACTGTAAATGTCTGAAGATTAATGGTTTCTCTACCTCTTTCAGAAAAACCAAAAGAAAAAACCAAATTATTAGACAGCAAAATCAAAGCTAAGGACAACAAAAGACCAAAAAAATTCAACCTTCCTTTGTATTTCATATGCCTCTCCTTAGAACTTTTTTTTTAAAACAAAACTTTATCTATTTTGTTATTTTCTCCAATCAATACAACCTTTGGCTTAAAGTTTTTAGCTTCTTCACTGGTTAACAATGCAAAGGCTGCTATTATAACCTTATCACCTTTCTGGTTCAAATGTGCTCCTGCTCCATTAAGACAAATTACTCCACTACCCCTTTCTCCCGGTATAGCGTAAGTAATAAGTCTTGACCCATTAGTTATATTCCACACATGAACCTGTTCATATGGAAGAATATTTGCTTCTTCCATCAAAATTTCATCTATCGTAACACTACCTACATAATCTAAATTGGTTTCTGTAACTACAGCTCTGTGAATTTTAGATTTCAAAATATTCAGCAACATAGTATCCTTATTTTAATATACATCGCAAAATAAGTAAAGAGTTTTAATATAATTTTATATAAAAATCTTTACTTCCCCAGTACCTTTCTATTGTGTCTATCACCTCTCCATTTTTATCTTTCACCACAAATTTTACATATATGCTATAATTTCCCGGATCAAGAAAATCTCCATCAATATTTTTAGCATTCCAGTATTTTGTAAGCTGAGCCTGACCATTTATAACTTCAATATTATTTACATTATACACAAGATATTTTTTTGAACTTTCTTTTGAAACAGCATATACATAAAAATTTACATTCTTAGCTCTTGTAGATTTAGGAACAACTACCATAGTAAGTTTTAAGAATTTTCTTGGTGAAACACTCTGTCCTGAATTATCATTACCGACTATAATATATGTGCCGGCTTTCTTTGAGACTTTTGTCTGTTTTTCTTCTTTTACAGCAATTCCTTCATCTTTTATCTTCATCTTTTCAAGTTGCTTAATATCCTCGGCAATCTTTTCGACTTCATCAGTTTTCTTTGTAAGATTTGTATTTGTAACTTCTTCAGTAATATTTTCCTCTACTACAAGATTTGTATTTGTTGTTGTAATAGCCTCATTTTGTTTGAGTAATTCTGTAAGAAAATCGTTATCTTTTGCTTCTTCCTTTTTCTTATCGCAGCCACCAATAACAAAGAAAGCTATAGCAATTAATAAAATTAAAACTCTTTTCATTTTTCCTCCTGCTTAATCAACACCAATAGAAGAATATCTATAGGAAAACAACAATAATCCACCCGGTATCTGTGGTGAAAAACAAAAACTTTGAGGTTCAAATATTTTATTTTGATCAATCATATTAGTTACTTTTTCTTTATTTACTCCATTTATAAAAAATGCACCTTCAATTTCTCCACTTTTTACAACATCAAATGGAGTTTCATAGTCATGAAAATAACTTACATCAACTTTATTGAATTTTGAAATAATAGTTTGGTTAAAAATATCACTATCAAGTGTATCTGAATTTGCCGGTTTGTTATAAGTAAGTATAAAATATTTATTTCCAGCTCCTTTATGATAAAAACCAAAACTTATTAGTCCCTTTTTTCTATTTTCTTCTATTAAAAAATTAATTTTTTTTCTTGCAATTAATTCTTCTTTTGGATTGTTAAATTGTATTAAAGCAAATTTATAATCACTGGATAGAGTTTTTAATATATCTGTTATTGACATACCAAAACTTTTTATTCCTCTATGAACTGGATTAATAAAAATTGCCTCATCATAAAAATTAAAAAAACATGAAAGAACATAATTAAATGGTTCTTTTCCAGTATATTTTGATCCTAATTCTTCTTTCTTTTCTTTCATATATTTTAAGGAGGCTTCATATCTACTATGCCCATCTATAAGATAAAGAGAACTATTTTCAAAAAAGTTCTTAATTTCTGAAGATACGTTCTGGTCATCAATTTCATAAACTTTATAGATATTTTTCATAAATTCAACATAAAACTTTTCTTTTTTACCAGAAATGAAATCTTTAATTTTTGTATTTAATTCTTTATTTTGATCCTTATAGATAAAACATACTGGCTCTGGATTTGTCTGTGTTTCTTTGATTAAAGTGTATCTTTCATTAAGCTGTTCTTCAGTGATTTTTTGGTTTTTCTTTAATTTATCATTATAATCCTCAAGTTTCATTAGGCTGAAGATTCCATAATGAGTATAGTTTATACCCTCTATTTTTCTCTGAACTTCTAAAATGTAGAAAAATGGTTTTTTATCAATAACTAAAACATCTCTCAATAACCAACCAAAAAATTTGTTTACGGCGTTTTTGTATTTTTCACCATTTCCGTCTGGAGAAATAAGATATGAAAAATTATTAACTTCTTCCTTAAGTTTTGACTTGATAGAATCAGTCATAATGTCAGAGGAAGGAGAAATTAAAAGATCAAATCTCGTGAATTTTTCAGGATTATAGTAAACGCCGGAAAAAGGCAACACCTTTGCCATGGGATCCCCTTTATAAAAAGTGTTATTATATTTTATCGGTCAATTATAACATAAAAATAAAGAATTTAACATTTTTTTGTTATAGAATTTTAACTTCCTTCTTTATTATCAAACAAAGTTAATTCCTTTTTTTTCTTCGATTGCGTTTTTGCTTTTTGTTGTTTTAATTCTTTGTTGAGTTCAAATTTTATTTTATCATTTTCAATTAAAACCTTTAATTCTTTTATTGAATTATTTGCAAAAAAATCTTCGTTTATACTTATTAAGTAATCTGTCATTGGAATTTCAATAAATTTATTAATTGCTCTTTGAAGAGAACGGGCACCATATTTTTTATCATATCCATTTGACACAACATATTCTTTAACATCATCGTTTACCTTAAGTAATATTTTATTGTGTGATAGAGTTTCATTTAATTCTTTTATCATCTTGTCTACAATATAGATAAGACTTTTATCTTCAAGTTCATTAAAGACGACTACTTCATCAATTCTATTAAGAAGTTCCGGCTTGAAAATTTTCTTTAACTCTTCCAAAAATACTTCTTTATCCTTTTCTGTTTCCTTAGAACTGAAGAATCCAAGATGTTCTTTTCCCGATATTCTATCTGAACCAATGTTAGATGTTAAAATTATAACAGTATTTCTGAAATCAACGACATTCCCGAAACTGTCAGTCAGCCTTCCCTCATCAAGGATTTGAAGTAATATATTAAAAATATCAGGGTGAGCTTTCTCAATTTCATCAAATAAAACAACAGAATATGGCTTTCTTCTTATTTTTTCTGTAAGAATTCCACCTGTTTCATATCCAACATAACCGGGAGGTGCTCCTATAATTCTTGAGATTTGAAACTTTTCCATATATTCTGACATATCAAGCTGAACAAGATCATCCTCAGAACCAAACATAAACTTAGCAAGTGCTTTTGCTAGGGCAGTTTTACCCACTCCAGTTGGACCTAAAAAGACAAAACTTCCCATAGGTTTTTTGGGCTTTCTTATACCAGCAACACTTTTCTTTATACAATCAGAAATAGCTTTTATAGCTTCATCCTGACCTATTATACTTTTCTTAAGTTCATCTTCTATAAAAAGGTATTTATTCTTATCTACTCCTTTATCCAGAACGGAAATTGGTATACCTGTCATAAATGATAAGACTTCTTCTATTTCTTTTCTATCTATAACTGCTTTTTCTTTACCTGTGAAATTCTTTTGCCATTTTTTAAATTCTCTCAAGTATTCTTTTTTTACGATTTCTATTTCATCTCTTAAAAATGCGGCTTTCTCAAAATCCTGAAGATTTATAAAGAAATTTTTATTTTCTTCAAGTTGCTTTAACCTCATCTCAACTTCTATAAACTTAGCTGGTTTATCAAGAAGTTTACTTCCCCAATAAGCACCAGCTTCATCCATAAGATCTATTGCTTTATCAGGCAATCTTCTTTCAGGCAAAAATCTGCTTGATAGATAAACAACTGATGATATTGCATCCTCTGTGTAAACAACATTATGAAATTCTTCATATTTTGACTTTATTTGATTTAAGATCTTTATTGTATCCTCAATTGATGGTTCATTTATAATAACAGGTTGAAATCTCCTTACTAAAGCCTTATCTTTTTCTATTTTCTTTCTGTATTCTTCAAATGTAGTAGCTCCTATACAATGTATGTTTCCCCTTGCTAATGCTGGTTTAAGCATATTAGATGCATCAAGGGCTCCTTCTGAATTTCCAGCTCCAAGTATAGTGTGAATTTCGTCAATAAAAATAACTAAATTTTCTGATTCCTCAACTTCTTTTAGTATATTCTTAATTCTTTCTTCAAATTCTCCTCTGTATTTTGTTCCAGCAACTATTAATCCTACATCAAGAAGCAAAATCTGCTTCTTTTTGATTCTATCTGGAACACTTCCCATAACGATTCTCTGGGCAAGACCTTCGACTACGGCAGTTTTTCCAACTCCAGCATCTCCTATTAAAATTGGGTTGTTTTTTTGCCTTCTTGATAGAATCTGTATTAATCTTTGTATTTCTTGCTCTCTTCCTATTACTGGTTCAAGTTTATTCTGAAGTGCAAGATTATTTAAATTTTTAGAGAATTTATCAAGAAAAGGTGTTTTTGTATTCTTTTTACCAAGACTCTTTTGAACAATATCTATTTCGCCATGTCCTACAAGTTTAATAATTTCCTGTCTTAATATTGCAACATCAATGCCTCTATTTTTTAAAAAAACAGGTAGAATAGCCGCATTTTCAGGTTCAGAACATAATGCCAGAAGAATATGTTCAGTACCTATGTAGTTATGTCCAATTTCTAAAGCTTCTTCTTTTGCAAGATTGATTATATTTTTAAATCTTGTGGATTGAGGAAGTTTACCCAGTATGAAGATTTGACTTGACTTAAGTCTTATTGTAGTTTCGACCTCTCTCTTTAAATCTTCTATGTCTACACCAAGTCTTCTTAAAGCCTTTATACCGAAGCCTTCCCCTTCTCTCACAAGTCCAAGAAAAATATGTTCAGGCAAAATCTCAGGAGAAGATAACCTTCTTGCTTCTTGAGCCGCAAGTATTGAAATAACTTTTTGGGCTCTTGGAGTAAAACCTGTAAAATCTTCCATAAATAGATCCTTTAAATAAAAGCCTTTTTAAACTTAACTAAATTGATCAACTTTTTAAGTAAATAAACCCTGAAACTATCAAAATCAGAATCTTTTATTCCCGTCTTATATTTAAGATAATCATCAGTACCAATAAAAACAAGATTTTTCATATAATTTATATCATCGACATAATAAGCCTGTTTGTTGAGAAGGTCAACAAGAGCAATATATTCAACAAAATCAGTGTAATTTATTTTATCGAGTTTTTTAAGCCCAAGTATCTTATCAAAGACTTTTCTTAATTTTTCCTGATTAAAGAAGATAAAGCGTTCTCGACATTCCTTCTCAAGTTTTATTATTTTTATAAGCGTTTCTTCAAACTCTTCTATCATTTCTTCTTCTGAAAGGCCAAGCGAATAAGAATTTGAGATAAAAAATAGTGGTATATTTGAAGATATGAATGGCTGAATAGAATATGAAATCTCTTTTAATAAAGCTTTCACTTCTTCTATTTTTCCAGCAAACATTATACCACTGAGATTAATAAGAACAGAAATTTTTAATGCTGTTCCAACATTAAAAATTGAGCTTGTAAGATAACCAAATTCTTCATCATAAGCAAAATCAATATTGTTTTCAATATCTTCTAAAAATTTAATAAGCCTGTGATAGATCGAAGAAACATTATAACCATTTTCAATCGAAAAAATCTTTATATGATCCTCTTCATTCAGTAAAATGACAAGTTCACCATTTTTTTTATAACCAAAAATCCTACCGTTTCTTAAAAAATCTGTTGTTAAAACTTTATTAGATAGATATACCAGCACTTCTGCTTTACTAAGTTCACCTATTCTTACAAATTCAATGTCGTTATTATTTCTTTTAAATTCTTCAACTATTTTATCTTCTATTTCTATAGCAGATTTTTCGTCAAGAAAAAAAGAAAATTTCAAACCATCAATATTTCTGGAAATCCTTACTCTCGAAGAAAATATATAATCATCGAGCGGGTTTTTCCTTCTGTTTTGTTTCTTCGGAAGTTCAATATAATTCATCTTCATAATTTATCGGGCAGGTTCCTATAAGTTTTTCAAGTCTTTTTTTTACCTTCATTGCTTCTTCAAAATTTTCAGAAAGTATCAATCTTTTTATTTTATTGCTTAAGTATTGAATTTCTTTTTTTATTAAGAATAATTTTACATACTTCTTTGGCATAATTCCCTTATGCTGAATTCCTCTTTCAAACTCAAATATATAATCCTTTATGCCTTTCCTGAAGGTAGAATAACAATATTGACAACCAAGATACCCACTTTCAAGAAAATTCTTAAATGAAATACCACAATTAGGACAGGTAGTGGTTGAACCCTCTTTATCCTGAGCAACTGCCTCTATTCCGTTTATCAGATAACCTATCAAATTTTTAACTTCATTGAGAGATGCAAGCATTTTATCATCAACGTAGCTAAAATCAACATTTCCATTTGATGTTTCAAGATATTTCAATGCACATCGAGCACAAAAGCCCTTTTCTTCAACAGAATTTTCCTTCACAATTTTAAAAAAAACAAGAGCTTCTTCTTTGCCACAGACACTGCATTTTCTGTTATTTTTATTTTCTGCCATAAAACTACCTTTATTACAGTAATATTATAATACAATTCAAAGATTAAGTAAAGCAGTTATTTTAAAAACTTTTCATATTTCCATCTTGAAGACTGAAATTTTATAAAAAAGATAGAAATAAGAAAGACAATAAGGCCACCATAGAAATGAGAAGCAATTTGATTTTCAAATTTACTCAAATACAAATATAAAAATATAATAGGAAAAATAAGCATTCCAGCAATTTGCTGAGCGGCAATAAAGGTTTTTGTTCCAGAAGAAATCCACACAATAATCGAAATAAATAGAAAAAGAAAAGAAGGAATAAACCAGAAGATAAATAAAACCCATTTCAAATCTGGAAATGAAATCTCTCCATATATTTTTAAGGAAAAAAAGTTAACTATAATACAAAATAATATAAAAAATATCAATATTATAAACATTACCATTGAAAAAATAGTGAAAATCTTTGAAATAAACAAATCACTAATCTTAATAGGAGTATAGAAAATACTTTCAATAGTTTGTCCTTCCTTTTCAGCAACAAAAGAAGATGCCGAAAAAATACTACTTAAAGTAAGTGAAACAATCAAAAAATAGAGTGGAAAAATTCCATTTATTGCATAATTAAAATTAATTTTTGATTCTTCAAGTAGAGTAGCAACAGAGGAATCTTTTGAAATATATAAAGCAAAGAGAGTTGTTAAAGGGAAAATAATAAGCATAATAAATGGTAAAATAAGAGATGGAATTATAACCTGTGGATTTGAGAAGGTTTCTTTAAATTCTTTCTTAAAAATAACAAGAAAATATCCAATCAATTTCATAAGTTGTCCTTATTAAAAGAAAAATAGATTTTTTCAAGATTCCAGTGTTCTATCTTTGCCTCATAAATTTTGCCACCATTAACTACCCATTTATGAATGCAATCTGCGACAAATTCATCAATATTATTTTTATTTTCTGGATAAAGATAAAACAAATTTTTTTGAATTTCATTTACTTTAATTTCTAAAGATTTTGGTTTAATTCCCCTTATTTTAAGATATAGAGAATCTGGAAATTTTTTGATTAAATCATCAAGTGTTCCAGAAGCAATAAGCTTACCCTCTCTGAGAAGGCCAAAAATATCACATATCTCCTCTGCTTCTTTGAGAAGATGGGTAGATAAAAATACTGTGCTACCTATCTCCTTTACAAGTTCTTTTATCAATTCTTTCACCATAGAAGTTGTTTCTGGATCAAGACCAGTTGTTGGTTCATCAAGGAATATTAATAGTGGTTTATGAATTAAAGCTATAGCTAAAGCTATTCTTTTTTTCATTCCCGTGCTCATATCTTTAACTTTTTTGTTCCAGAAGGAAGAAAGTTCAAGCCTATTTTCTATCCAATCAAGATTTGAATTAAGCAGATTTTTATTTAAACCTCTCAAAGAAGCAAAAAATAATATGTTATCTTTACCAGATAGATTTTTATAAAGAGAAGCTGTTTCAGTTAAAACACCAGAAATTGTATGCACATAAGTAGCATTTTCGTATACATCTTTTCCTGAAATTTTTACTTTTCCATTTTCTACTGGAAGTATTGCGTTTATTATCCTTATAGTGGTAGTTTTTCCAGCTCCGTTTGGTCCTAAAAAGCCAAAAATCTTCTCTTCTGGAATACTTAAGGTTATGCCTTTCAAAACCTTTTTGTTTTTATAACTGAATTCGACATTTTCAAGTTCTATAATATCTTGCATAATAATATTATAAAATGAACAAGATAAAATGTAAAAAAGTTTAAATAATAATTAAAATATGCTATAATCTTAACTAGAGATATTATGAAAATACTATATATATGGCATGCAGCCGTAGAAAAAAACTATCGTAAACTTCTGGCCAGAATGGCAGATGATCACGAAGTCATACTTGCTACCTCTCATAGATGGTATGAAAGTTCAAAAGATCAATATTTCACTTATGTTCCTGAGATAGATAGCAAGTTGAAAATATTTAAGTTTTTTGCGGTGTTTCATAACCACATAAGATCATTTTTTTACCCTAATGTTTTTAAAATGATTCTTGTATTATTACAAAAACCCGAAGTTATTTACCTTAAAGAAGAACCATATTCATTAAATGCCTTTCAATGGGTATTTTTAGCAAAAATTTTCTCAAAAAAATCAAAGATAGTAATAGAAAGCGATGAAAATCTTATGGTTAAACATCCTTTTATATTTATCTGGGTTGAAAAATTCGTCCTTAAAAAAATTGATGCTCTTGCCTGTGTGCCTACTAAGGGTATTGAATTATACAGGTCAAAAGGATTCAATAAAAAAATCTTTAAAACCTTTTACTTTTACAATGAAGAAATTTTTAAGCCTATCGATAGAGAATTGGCCTTCAAACAACTGGGAATAGAAAAAAAAGATAGTTTATACATTGGTTATGCTGGAAGAATAACAGAAGAAAAAGGTATAGAAGATTTGATTGAAGCATTTTTAATTATATCAAAAGAAAATAAAAAAATATTTCTCTTGATAGCAGGCAAAGGAACAAAAGAATACGAAGAAAAAATAAAAAAGATTATTGTTGAAAACAGAATAGAGGATAAAGTGAAATTCTTAGGCTCTTTACCCATAGAAAAACTTATCTATTTCTATAATGCTATAGATGTTTTTGTATTACCGTCTCATTCTACATCTTGGTGGATTGAACAATTTGGCAGAGTAATTGTAGAAGCAATGGCGTGCGGCACTCCAGTGGTTGGTTCTTCATCTGGAGAAATCCCGATTGTAATAAACAATAAAGAATTAATCTACGAAGAAAAAAACATTACAGAACTTGCAAATATCATAAGGAAATTTTCAACAAATGAATTTTCAAAAGAAAAATTCCTTAACTTCACTATGTCAGAAGCAAAAAAGTACTCACTTGAAGAAGTTAAGAAAAACAAGGTTGATATTATGGAGGAGATGTTTAAAGATTAGAAAATATCTTTTCCACATCAAAATCCATACATCGATAGCTATGTGGACATTTTCCCTCGCAAGGAGAAAGGGGGCATTCATTCTTTAATATTACTATGTTTTGCCCTAAAGCTCGCCATTGATTAACATCACCAAGCCCTGAGTAAAATACGAAAGTTTTAACATTTGTCATACCAGCAATGTGTGCAGATAAGCTATCAACAGTTATTATAAGGGTTGCAAGTTTATAAAATTCATACAAACTCAAAATATCAAATTTTCCTGTTAAAATTTTCACATTTTCAAATCCACTGGCTATTTCTTTTGCAAGTTTTTCTTCCATTGCACTGCCAGTTATAATAACTTCATAATTTTTCTCAATAAGAATTTTCAATATTTTTTGCCATCTATCTATTGAAAGAGTTTTAAGCATATTTCCAGATCCGGGATGAACGATTGCCATTTTTGATTTTAGATTAAGACTATCAAATTGCTCTTTTGCCGTAAGTTTGTGATTCTCGACTGGGAAAAGCTCTGAAGATAAATCTTCAAATTTCTTTTCTATACCGAGAGGTTTTAATATTTCAAGATAATGTTCAATTTCGTGAACTTTATTTTTCCACTCAACTTCCTTTGAAAATAAAAATCCAAATCCGGCTGTTCCATGTCCTATTGTGTAATTTATTTTTCCAAGCAGTGCTAGAGATACAAGATTACCTCTTCTTGACCTCATAAACAAACCAAGATCGTACTTTTCATTTCTTATAACTTTTAATGAAGAAAAAAAAGTTTTGTAAAATTCAAGTTTCTTTTTGAATTTTGAGATATTTTTCCTATTTGCAAATGGAACATTAATTATAATTTTGTGTCTTATATAGGGATTGTTTTCTAATACTGGCAAAGCCCATTCCCCGCAAACGATGTCTATAATAGATTCGGGAAACTTTTCTTTCAGAGGTTTTAAAATAGAAGTGGTAAGAAGAATATCTCCAAGATGGTCTGGTTTAACAATAAGAATCTTTTTAACTTTCTCTGGAAATTTTCTGTTAATAAAAAAGTAAAAAATCGGCTTTAAAAAAGAATCAATTAAAAACAAAAACAATTTTATATAAAATTTCTTACTCAAGTATTTTTGCATATCTTTTATTATAAAATAAAATTCAGAGGTTGTAAAATTTGAGAACTTTTGTAAAATGAATTATAATCTTACATTCTAAAATTATATCCGGAGAGTTTATGGAAGTCTTATCTGTAAAGAACAATGAGCTTTATATTGATGGTGTTTCTGCAAGGGATTTAATTTCAAATTTTGGTAGCCCACTTTATGTCTATTCAGAAAAAATAATAAAAAATAGATTTATTGATTTGAAAAATTCAATAAAATATGAGAATAAAAATATACTCTATGCAATGAAAGCAAATTCAAATTTTCAAATACTTAAAATGCTTGCGAAAGAAGGGGCTGGAATTGACGCAGTTTCATTAGAAGAGGTTGAAATAGCTTTAAAAGCCGGGTTTAAACCAGAAAAAATTCTATTCACTGGTGTCAATCTTTCAGTAGAACAAATGAAAAAAGCTATAAAAAAAGGTGTTATGTTAAATCTTGGCTCGTTAATGCAACTCAAATTCTATGGAGAATATTTTCCAGAGACAAAAGTTTCTATAAGAATTAATCCAGATTTTGGAGCCGGACATCATGACCATGTAGTAACAGGAGGTAGAGCAAGCAAGTTTGGAATTTTTATTTCAAAGGAAGATAAAAAATCGTTGGAAGAAATAAATAAGATTTGTAATAAATATAAAATTACTATAGCTGGAATTCATGCTCACATAGGTTCTGGTATAACAGAAGAATCAAAATACATTGAACTCTCAGAGATTATTTTAAACATTGCAAAAGAATTCAAAAATCTTGAATTCATAGATATAGGAGGTGGAATTGGAGTTCCATACAGAGAAAATCAGCCACCTTTTGATATAAAAAAGTTTGGTGACGATATTACAAAAGCAATAAATGATTTTTCAAAGGAATACGGTAGAAATGTTAAATTAATGATCGAACCGGGAAGATATATTGTCGCTGAATCTGGAATTTTACTTGTTACAGTTTATGATATTAAGGAAACTCCTCTATATAAATTTGTTGGTGTAGATAGTGGTTTTAATCATCTTATAAGACCTATGGCTTATGGTAGTTATCATAGAATTATAAATGCTTCAAATGTTGAAGATGAGAAAGAAGAAGTCGTTGTAGCTGGATATATATGTGAAAGTGGAGATGTATTTACCAGAAATGAAGATGGGATTGAAAAAAGACCTATTTCTAAGATAGACATAGGAAATATTCTTGCAATAATGAATGCTGGTGCTTATGGTTATGCAATGGCTTCAAATTACAATTCAAGACCAAGACCAGCTGAAGTTATGGTTTATAATGGCAAAGCAAGACTTGTAAGAAGGAGAGAGACTGTTAAAGATTTGCTTATTACACAGAAATAAATCAAAGGAAAATTATGAGTTATAAAAAATACTATTATTCTATTATCAAGGAGATAAAGAAAAGAATTATTTATTTTTATCAGGATAATTTGATATCTCTTGTTATCTTTGGTTCAGTTGCTAAAGATACATTTTCTCCTGAATCAGATATAGATATTCTTATAATACTGAATAAAAGAAAAGGAAGCTATATAGATTTTTCTGAATATTATGATAACATAGAAACCAATTTGAATACTTTGAAAAAAGCTAAGAAAAAAAAACTCAATATTATAATAAACCCAATTTTCAAAGAAAAGGATAAATTGACTATAAACACTCCTTATTTATGGAAAAATAAATTTATAGTTTTGTATGATAGAGGAAATTTTTTCAAAAATTTTACTGAAAATTTGAGAAATTACGAAAAGAGATTAGTTACTCAAGATAACAAAATACCATATATTGAGGTAAGAAATGGTTAACAAAGCTCTTGCTAAGGATTATTTTAAAAGAG
The DNA here is from genome assembly GCA_037479045.1 of Brevinematales bacterium. Lineage (GTDB taxonomy): Bacteria > Spirochaetota > Brevinematia > Brevinematales > JAOACQ01 > JAOACQ01. The sequence continues at coordinate 111,851 of JBBFLL010000002.1, forward strand.
CGAAAATTAGATTTAATGTATTGCAGACATATATGAAAGAAAGAGATTATGCTGATGTGATACGTGAATCACAAGAAATAGTTGAATTGATACAGAAAGCTCTTTTGATAAATATGGAAATAGATCCTCCAAAATGGCACGATGTAATAGATATAATAATTGAAAATATCGAAAAAATTCCTGTAAAATTTCATTCTGAAATAAAAAATTTGGTTACATCTTCAAAATGGTTAAGAAGAGAGAGAGAAATATCTTTTTATGGGGATATGGACTATTTACCATTAAGTGATTATTCAGAGGATGACGCAATTAAAGCAATTGAAACTGCAGAAAGATTTATTAAAATAGCTGAAGGTGTTTTTAATTAACTCAAAAAATAATTAAAATTAGATATAATTTCTATAAAGTTAAATCTAATTTTAAAATTTTTAAATAAAATGGGAATAGAAAATTGTTGAAAAGAAAACTATTTTTTGCAATTGAAAAAATAAAACTATGGTTAAACAAAAAAGGAACACAAAAAGTTTTAACTAATTTTACATGGCTTAGCATATTTCAATTAGTCGAAAAAGTTGTTCCACTAATAACAATTCCATATCTTTTGAGAATAATTGGAATTGAAAAATGGGGGCTTATTACTTTTGCTTTAAGCTTTATTCAATATTTTAATACTTTTGTTGACTATGGCTTCAATGTAACTGGAGTCAGAGAAGTTTCATTAAATCAGGAAAATCAAGATAAGCTTAATGAAATTTTTTCAAATATTATTTTAATAAAATTAGTCTTTCTTATTATTGGATTCCTAATTTATCTTGCTATTATTATCTCTTTTAAAAAATTCTACTATGAAATAATTGTTTTTCTACTTACTTTTGGCTGGGTTATTGGGCAAGCTATATTTCCCCTGTGGTTCTTTCAGGGAATGGAAAAAATGAAGTTTTCTACTATACTTTCCTCTGTTGCTAAAATAATATTTTTAATTTTAATTTTTTTATTCGTCAAAAAGGAAAGTGATTATTTGCTTGTTCCTCTATTTAATTCATCAGGTATGATAATTGCTGGTACTATAGGAACTTTGATTGCAATTTTTAATTTCAAAATTAAAATTAAAATACCAAAATTATCAAATATGATTAAAATATTAAAAGATGGAGGAAAAGTTTTTATATCAAATTTGTTTATAAGTTTTTATACAAATACAAGAGTTTTTGCTTTAGGTTTATTCACAAATAACACCGTCGTTGGTTATTATGGGATTGCTGAGAAAATAGCCTTTTATATTGGGATGCCATTTGGACTTTTTGCACAGGCAATGTATCCAAGAATTTCAAATTTGTATGGAAATAATAAAGAAAAATTTATGAAATTGATTAAATATCTTAATATTGGGGCCTTCTTATGGGGAATTTTTATCTTTATAATTGGAATATTATTTTCTGATTTTTTAGTATATATATTAACCGGTAAACCAATAACATATGAAACAAAATTTTCTTTAATTTTATTGTTAGTGGGATCTTCTTTTGTCCAAGCAAATACATTTAGAATTCAATATTTTCTTGCAACAGGAAAATTTGGAATTTATACAATAATACATATAGTTTCTGGAATTATAGGTATGATTTTAATATTTTTTCTTTCTTACTTATACAGTTATAAAGGAACAGCTATTTCTGTAGCTTTAATAGAAGGAATGATAGTGATTTTGTCATTTGTTTTGTTTAATATTAACAAAAAAGAGGAGAGATATGAAAAATAAAACTTTTGTAACAATAATGAAGTGGACAGTTAATGCGGATTTAATCAAAATGACTGGACAAATTCCATACAATATGTATAAAAAATACGGTTATGAATCTATACTTGTTACATATAACAATGAGACAGAAGATGAGTTTACCCCTGAAGAAAAAAGTTTTAATCTTCCAGTTGAAAAATATACATATCATGAAAATATTGTTAAAGGATTGAAACTTGAGTTCATTAAAAGAGAAGGTAAAATAGCAGGATTAGATAAAGCTATATTAAAATACATAATAAAAAATGCAAAAAAGATAGATATTTTAAATCTTTATCATTACTCACTTCAAACTATGATATATACAATTCTATATAAGTTTTTAAACAAAAAGGGTATTACTTATATTACTCTTGATAATGATCTTGGTGCTCTTGAATATCAACACTTTTCACTATTATTAAAGCATCCTCATAATAAAATAAGAAATTTTATTGCCTATAAATTCATTGAACCGCTTTTTTTAAAAAAAGTTGATTTTCTTTCCAATGAAACCAAAAAAGGAACAGAAAGATTAAAGAATCTATACAAGAAATATGAAAAAAAGTTTTTTTATCAACCTTATGGTATAGACGAAAGATTTATCTTAAATAGCAATATAAAAATTAAAACCTATGAAGAAAAAGAAAATATTATACTTACAGTTGCAAGAATTGGTCATCCCCAAAAGAATAATGAACTTTTGCTTAAGGCAATTGCAAATATTGACCTCAAAGATTGGAAAGTTATTCTTGCTGGAAAAGTAGAAAAAAATTTTACTAATTTTATAGAAAACTATTTTAATAAAAATCCACATTTAAAAAATAAAATTGTTTTTACAGGACATATTTCTGATAGAAATAAGTTATATGAATTATACAACAGCTCTAAAATTTTTTGTATGACTTCAAACTTTGAAAGTTTTGGTATAGTTATGATAGAAGCGGGATACTTTGGAAATTATATACTTACAAGTAATGTTGTAAGTGCAGAGGATATTACAAACAACAGAAATTGTGGAGATATATTCGAAATAGGTAATCAGAAAGAATTAGAACAAAAATTACAAAATTTGATTAATAATCCTGAAATTATAAGAAATAATATGGAAAAAATAATGAAACATATAAGAAATAATTTTTTATGGGAAAATATAATAAGTAAACTTGCAGAATTAATTGAGGAGAAAAATAATGAAATATAACCAACCTTTTGTAGCGATTTTACTTGTAAATTACAACAGTTCCGACTTTCTTATAGAATGCCTTGAAAGTATTTTTAGATTAAATTATAGGAATTATCAGGTAATTATAACAGAAAACAGTGAACGAAATCAAGAGAAAGAAATTGAAATTTTAACAAAGTGGGTCAATAATGAAATAAATTTTATTTCTAACAAAAATTTTAGTTATATTTTTAGTACCCCAATTAAAAAAACATCTCTCAGTATAAATATAATTGAGGAAGATGAAATATTTAAAAAAAGTAATTCCAAAGATTCTATTATTTTAATAAAATCAAAAGAAAATTCTGGTTTTGCTGGTGGTTGCAATAAAGCTCTTAATTTCATAATTAATCAAGATAAATTTGAATATATTTGGATGTTAAATACAGATACAATTGTCGAAAAAAATTCTTTAAAATTTCTTGTTGAAAAATTTAATGAAAATAATAATATAATTGCCGTTAGTTCAAAATTGAAGTATTATGACTATCCTACTAAAATTAACTTGATAGGCGGCAAATTTATAAATAAAATTTTTAAAATGGGTTATATACCACTAGGGTATTTAGAGGATGATAATGGGCAATATGATACTGAAATTTCAATAGATTCTCCAGCGATGGCAAGTTGTCTAATCAATTTAAAATTCATAGAAAAAGTAGGTCTTATGCGTGAAGATTATTTTCTTTATAGTGAAGATATAGAATGGTTTGAAAGAATGAAAAAAGCAGGTTATAAATTCGCATATCAATATAAAAGTGTAGTTTACCATAAGGAAAGTGCAATTACAAAAAAGATAAAAAAGATATCTTTATATTATTGTATTAGAAATAAAATTCATTTTTACTTAATGTATTATAAATCATTGAGATATAAAATGGGGCTCTTTTTTTCTATTTTAAGAGATATTGGTGGAAATATAAAAAGAGGTCAAGTAGGCAATATAAAAATTATATTTAAAGGAATCTTTGACGGTATCAGAGGAAAGTTGGGAAAAATTAATCATTTATAGATTGAAAAAAAACCATAAAAATTATTCCTAAACTTTTCAATACTGAAAAACTTAGCTTTATTAATTGCATTTTTTGAAATTTTTTCTTTATAAATTTTATCATTTTTGATTATCTTAATTATCTCATTAGTTTTTTTCACATCAAAAGGTTTTATTAAAAAACCATCTACTCCATCTTCTATCAATTCACTGAAAGCTCCACTATCAAAGGCTATAACGATTTTGCCATAGGACATCATTTCAATAAGAGATAAGCCAAAACCTTCTCCTATAGAGGGAAAAATAAATACATCTCCATAAGTTGCAGCTTCTTCTGGTGTCATCCAGCCTAAATCTTTTTCTTTCGGAATATCAACAGGTTTTGCACAACCTTTTTGACTACCTATATACCCTACATTAGCTTCAAGTTTTTCAAGAAAGAGTGGATTTTTATAACTTTCATATCTACCAAAAAATAGAACAAAATCTTTTTGAGGGTTAATGTATTCAAAACTTGATTCAATACCATTATACACAACATCTATTGGTATTTTTTTACTAAAAAATCTATATAGAAAATCACTTTCAAATCTTTTTTTTACGTATTTACTTACTGTAATAATATTATTTATATTTTGAATACTCAAAAAATCTCTGAAAGTAATTATTGGATTTTTCCTGAGTAAATGCTCCTTAGACTGCATATGCCATAACATTTTAACATTTTTTTTGCTCTTCGATATTGGAATAGCTAATTGTTGGACTCCTTCTCTCGAATCAAAAATTATAATATCACCATCATTTATCAAATTTAAGTTAAAGTCTTTAAAACTGTCATCATAAGCCCTATAATTACGATTTTCAAATGTCTTCCAGTTTTTATGAATATAATGGATAAGATTATTATAGTTAAAATCTTTCCAGATTTCTATAGCATATGAAGAATAATGCAAAAAAACTTCAAAAGGAGGATTCTTTAGCAAAGCTTTCCATACCTTTGTGCCACCACCAATGGAATTTTGAGTTCCAGAAAATATGAAGTGTATCTTTCTCACCCTTCAACCTCTATAATTCTTTCAACTTCTGATTCACTGTAATAAAAATTTAAAACACAGGCATTTTTTAATTTATTCTCAATTTTTTCTGGCCATTCAATAAAAACAAAATCAAAATTATCAATAAGTTCGTAAAACCCAATTTCTTCAATTTCTTCTGGTGATTTAATCCTATAAAAATCCAGATGAGCAATTTTTGCATTCTTATTCACATATTCATTAATAACTGTGAAGGAAGGGCTTGAAACCAAATCCTCAAGTCCAAAGAAAGAAGAAAAACCTCTAACAAAAGAAGTTTTACCACTTCCAAGCTCACCCTTAAGCATAAAAACTTTTATTTCAGAAATATCTATTATTTCACCAGAGGCAAATTTTTTACCTAAGTCAAATGTTTCTTCAACACTTCTCGAAACAAATTTAATACTCAACTCTATAAACCTCTATTGGTTTAGACTTACCTTTCACGGAAATTGGTTCGAGTTTAATAAATTTGAATTCTTTGTTATTTTTTACTTTATCATAAACACTTTTTGCGATAATTATTTCATCCTTTGAAGCAGCACTGCATAATCTGGATGCAAGATTTACATTATCTCCTATCACGGTATAATCCATTCTATCGTGAGAACCTATACTACCTCTTACAACCTCTCCAACATTTATTCCAATTCCAATATGAATAGTTGATAGCCCTTTATTTTTCCTTTCTTCATTCATTTGTGAGATTTTCTTTTGAATCTCACTTGCTGCTTTCAATGCATTAACACACATTTCTTCTCCATCAAATATTGCAACAATCTCATCGCCGACAAATTTATCAATATCTCCATTAAAATCATGAATAATATTTGTTTGAACATCAAGATATTCATTGAGAATATTTACAACTTCCTGTGGATCTATCTTTTCACTCATAGCAGTAAAACCTCTGATGTCAGAAAAAAACATTGTCAATTCTTTTCTTTCTGTTGGTTTTGTTGTTCCTCCCATATCAATATGACTTGAAGCAACTGTTTTTTGAATCATTTTCACAGTTGAACCTGATACAAACTTTTGCATTTCAAGTTTTTCTTTGACTGAAACAACCATTTCTTCAAAACTTCGAGCAAGCAGACCGATTTCATCTCTTGTAGGAATATGAAGTTTGATGTTATAATCTCCAAGTCCAAATTTCTTTACTCCATCAGTTAATTGGATAATTGGTTTTACTATGCCATCAGAACCTTTGATTGATAGAAAAATTGCAAATAATGCTACAACAGTAGTAACAAAGATTATAAGGAGCTTTATGTTGTTGATTTCATCAATTATTACTTTTTTAGAATACCATAATGTTATGTTTCCGATTCTCTTCTTATTTACAAAAACTGGCATTATATATTCAATTACTCTTACAGAAATATCCGAACTTAAATTTACTTTGAGAAGATCTGGATTTTTATAAAAAGCCTCAACAGTTTTTGCTCTTTTTTCAATTTCTTTCAAATTTTCTTCAGGTTGATTATACCCAACAAAAAGATGGACTTTTTTTATATCATCACCTGTTATTATTATCCCATTATAACCAAGATAAATCAATCCGATAGTATTTTGAAATGCTTTAACAGCCTCATCAGTAGCAGGAATTGAGATATAGTTATACTCTATTGACTTAGAAAGGTCTTTCAAAATTCTTTCACAGAATATATCTGCTTTATTAAGAAGTGTTTTTTCAAGATAAAGAGTGAACATAAAACCAAGAGAAACAGAAACTATTAAAATAATAGCAACTTCAAAAACAACAACTTTCGCTTTTATTTTTTTTGTTAATGCCTCAAATAAAGAAAGAAAAAAAAGTTTGCGGGCTTCTTTTTTATCCATTAACCCCCTCCAAAATTTTAACCTTAGACTGAAAAAATTTTTTAAATAAAAAAGAAATTTTTAACTTAATCAAACACATTATAAAATTCTTATTAAATAATGTCAAAAATCAACTGGCTTACACAAAATCTCAATGATCTTTGTTTCAAGCATCATTGAAGCATGAGATGGAACTATTATTATGGCAGTATCAACACCCTCTTCTGTTCCACCAAGAGATATTATCTTTTCACCATAAGGTATAATTCCAGCATCAAGAGCCATTATGGCTATTTCAGTTGCAACTTTTAAACCCTGTCCAAACATTCTTAAAGTATTAGCTACAATTTCTACTGGATATATACCACCAAATTTTTTTGATAGTCCTCTTTCTGCACCACTTAAAACGTGAGTTGTCGTTAATATTTTGATTCCATTATTTTCCAGTTTAAGCCTTGTAGCTTTATCCATTTCATTTTTGCCTTTTTCAGCAAATCCATAAGCATGTGTAACACATACAAGGTTTTTATTCTTAACGTTTTCAAAAAATGTGGCAGTCCATCCAGAGGCAGATGGAAAAACTATATTTTTTATTTTTCTCTCTTCTGAAACTTTTAAAGCAATTTCAATAGTCTTTTGAGTATTTGTTTTTCCGGCTTTTTCAAAACAAACCATACTACCTTCCAAGATAGTCAAGGACTATATTTAATATTCTTCTTATGGGTTCAGCAGCTCCCCAGAGTAATTGATCACCTACAGTAAAACAAGTTAAATATTCTTCGCCAATATTCATTTTTCTTATCCTTCCCACTGGAACAGAGAGAGTTCCTGAAACAGCCGCAGGAGTAAGTTCTTTTATAGTAATATCTCTCTCGTTTGGAACAACTTTAACCCATTCATTTGCATTTGAAATAATATCAACTATATCATTCAAAGGTAAATTTTTCTTTAACTTTATAGTAAGTCCCTGAGAATGACATCTCATTGCCCCAATTCTTACACATATTCCATCAACAGGAATTGGTGGATTATTCATAAGAATTTTATTGGTCTCAGCATAACCTTTCCACTCTTCTCTACTCTGTCCATTATCAAGTTGTTTATCTATCCAGGGAATAAGGCTACCAGCAAGAGGAACACCAAAGTTATCTACGGGAATATTTTTACTTCTTAAAGCCTCGCTTACCTTTCTATCTATATCAAGTATAGCACTTGCTGGATCTTTTAATTCATCTTCTACTGTGTTATATAGATAGCCCATCTGTAACAAAAGCTCTCTCATATTCTTTGCACCTGCTCCAGAAGCAGCTTGATAGGTCATTGAAGAAACCCATTCAACAAGCCCGGCATGAAAAAGCCCACCGACTCCCATAAGCATAAGGCTTACAGTGCAATTACCACCTATATAATCTTTTATCCCTTTTTGCAATGCTTCATCTATAACCTTTCTATTTACTGGATCAAGCACTATTATGCTATCCTTTTCCATTCTTAAAGTTGAAGCAGCATCAATCCAATAACCCTTCCAGCCTTCCTTTCTCAATTTAGGATAAATCTCAGTGGTATAGTCTCCACCCTGACAGCTCACAATTATATCAAGTTTCTTTAAACTATTTATATCAAAAGCATCCTGCAAAGGAGGTGTTTCAATACCTATTTCTGGAGCTTTTCCTCCAACCTGAGAGGTAGAATAAAAAATTGGCTCAAAGCCCTTGAAATCCTTTTCAGCAAGCATTCTTTCCATGAGCACAGAACCTACCATTCCTCGCCAGCCAATGAATCCAACTTTAAGCATACTATCACCTCAAATATAAAATTTAAGCATAAATTATAATACAAAAATAAATTAAATTCAAATTTTATCGTTTTAAATATACTACTCGAAGAATTCATTGATTCTGTAAAAATTTCTTAATTTTTTTATAAAAAGTTATGATTTTTTAAATACACCAACAAGATAAAAAATACTATAATATATCTGAAGAATTGCAATTAAAAAGCCATCAAAAAATGCTTTAAATCCATAAATCAACCTGCTTATAAAAATTATTCCATAATAGATAGCTAAAAATAAGAGAGTAAATTTATTGATAAAAATTAATGAAAATAAAATCCATATCAAAAAGAAAAATGGTAAAATATAACCAATTGATAAGAACTTAATTTCTTTTCTTTTAATAATATTTCTCAATTCTTCTCCTCTTGAAATAGCATTATTTTTGACATATAAAAATAATTCTTTCAAATTTTCTGAAAATTTGCTATAAATCATAATATCTGGTGAATAATACAGTTTTTTAGTTGCTTTTTGAATTAATTCTGAAATGAGATATTCAAGTCTACCAGAGTTTTTTATTTCATAATTTGCAAGTAAAATATCTCTTTTTACAAATAGCCCATTTATATTTAACTCTCTCACTTCTTTAAAATTAACAGGTTTATATCTGTATGTAAGGTTGAAGTTTAAAAAAAAGCTACCAATTATTCTGTGAGATAAAATCTGAAAACCCGAATTCTCTGAAGGAAGTATATATCCACCTACTCCACCAACATCTGGAAGGGATAAAATTCTTCCCACATTGTATAAAAATCTTTCATCAACAAATGAATTTAACCTTGAAAAAACAATAACATCTCCATTAAGAATAGAAGAATTTATTAAAGATTGTAATTTTTCTATTTCATTCAAAGAATTTGACAATTTTAAAAACTTATATTCTTTTTGACTTTCAAATTTTTCTTCTCCAATCAATATTATTTCATAATAGGGGTAAAGAATTGAGGTAAAGGTTTTGAAAGCCATCTTTTCAAATTCATCATTTTTGGAAGAAAACAAAACAATAGAATAAAAAAACTTCTTGTTTTCACCGAGTGGTCTATCATAAAATTTTAATATTTTATCTCTATACCAGACAGCGAAAGTATCAATAAATGTTTTTAAGATTACATTGAAATTAAAATTCCAGCCAAATTTCCTTGAAAAATCAAGTTTTATAGGTGCTGAAACAACTTTTAACTGATGTTTGAATAGAATTAATAACAATTCAATATCAAAAGCAAATCTTTTTACTATAACTTTTGGTAAAGCAAGCTCTAAAGCCTCTCTTTTGAAAAGTTTTATTCCCGTTTGAGTATCCATTATAGGCAAGCCAAACAAAAATTTCACAATAGAATAATACCCAAAGCTCAATATTTTTCTATAAAATGGATAATTGACAATTGAATCTGGATGTAGTTTACTTCCTATAACAGCATAGGCTTTTTCTGTTGACATTTTTTTTAAGAAATTCGGTAAATGCTCGATAGAAAGTTCAAGATCGGAATCAATAAATAGTATAAGTTCTCCACTTGAAAACTCGTATCCAGTCTTTAATGCCCAACCTTTACCGAAGTTTTTGTAATTTTTTATAATTTTTACAGTCTCATCTTTTGAAAAATTTTCTTTCAGTAATTCATAAGAATTATCTGTTGAACCATCGTCAATCAGGACAATTTCGTAATTAAGATTTAAAGAAGATAAATATTCTTTAACTCTATAAACATTTTGAACAATTCTTTTTTCTTCATTTAAGAAAGGCATCAATATAGAAATCTTCTTGGTTTTTAACTCATCAGGAATTTTTACATATTCAAGTGGATCAAATTTTATCGACATTATAAACTCTTATTATAGTTGAAAGGGTATTAACCCTTTCAACATATTTAAATTGCGTTTGCTACAAGATCGCCAACTTCTTCTGTATTATATCCCATTTTGCCAGCTGATAAGCTCTTAAGTTTTGTGCAGGTTAAAGCTACAGCATTTTCTATGGCTTTTGCAGCTTTTTCTTCTCCCAAGAATTCAAGCATCATTCTTCCTGCTTCAATTGCAGCAAGTGGATTGATCATCTTTTTACCAGTATATTTTGGTGCAGAACCACCAATAGGTTCAAACATTGATACACCTTCGGGATTAATATTTCCACCAGCAGCTATACCCATACCACCCTGTATCATAGCACCAAGGTCTGTAATGATATCACCAAAAAGATTTTCAGTTACAATAACATCAAACCATTCTGGATTTTTTACAAACCACATTGTAGTAGCATCAACATGCATATAATCTCTTGGAATATCAGAATACTCCTTTTGTCCCATTTCTTCAAAAGCTCTGAACCACAAATCTCCACAGTATGTTAAAACATTTCTTTTATGAACAAGATGAATTGGCTTTGCTTTTGATTTTTCGCTTTCTTTATTTCTCTTTTTCTTTAATTCAAAAGCAAATTTCAAACATCTATCAACTGTTCTTCTATCATATACCATAAGTTGTGTGGCAATCTCATCTTGCGTTCCTTCTCTTGTTACACCACCATGCCCGGTATAAATACCACCAGTATTTTCTCTTATAACTACAAAATCTATATCTTCTGGCTTTTTGTCTTTTAATGGAGTGTCTACGTTAGGATAAAGTTTAACTGGTCTTAAATTTATATATTGATCGAGATCAAATCTTATTTTTAATAGCAGCCCTTTTTCAAGGATTCCGGGTTTAACGTCTGGATGACCTATAGCTCCAAGATAGATTGCATCATAGTTTTTAAGTTCCTGAACTTCTTCGTTTGAAATTATCTTTCCAGTTTTTAGATATCTTTCACCACCATAATCAAGATAATGAAAATCAATCTTAAAACCAAATTTTGTAGAAGCTGCATTTAAAACTTTAACACCTTCTGCAATAACTTCAGGACCTGTTCCATCTCCACCAATTACCGCAATATTATATGCCATTATTTTCCTCCACAAATGTTAGAATTAAATAGTTTAAAATAAACCAGCCAAAAAGTCAAAAATAAGTTTCATAAAAATAGTGAAAACTTAAATTTTGTGTTAAAATCTTATATGGAGAAATTATGATAAAGGACAGAATAAAAGAATCTATAGACGTTAAAGAAAAAATTTTAAACGATGAAAAGTTATTGAATAACATTTCTGTTGTGGCTCAAAAAATAATTGAATGTTATAAGAATAATGGCAAAGTTTTATTTGCTGGAAATGGTGGTAGTGCTGCTGATGCACAGCATTTAGTTGCTGAACTTGTAGCAAGATTTTATCTTGAAAGAAAAGCCTTGAAGGCTGAAGCATTGAGTGTCAACACATCTACAATAACAGCTATTGGCAATGATTACGACTATTCAAAAATTTTCTCAAGGCAAGTAGAAGCTAATGGTGAAAAAGGAGATATCTTTATAGGTCTATCAACAAGTGGAAACTCAAAAAATATAATAGAAGCTATAAATGTATGTAGAGAAAAGGGATTATTTGTAGTAGGTTTTACTGGAGAAAGTGGTGGTAAAATGAAAGAAATGTGTGATATACTCATAAATGTTCCTTCGAGTGATACTCCAAGAATTCAGGAAGCACATATAACTATTGGTCATATTATATGTGAGATTGTTGAAAAAGAATTGTTTGCTAACAAATAGAAAAGAATGGTTTTATTTTTAATAAAACCTATTTTTGAAAAATTATGAAAAGATTTTTGTTAATATTTATTCTAAGTACTTCTTCACTTTTTGGTTTGAGAAATTTTCAAAGATTTTACATTGGAGCTGAAAATATAGGAATTGGAAATGCGGCAGTAGCAGACTCTTCAGCCGAAAGCACAATAGTTTACAATCCTTCTATAATTCCAGCTCTGTATTCTACAAACAGTAGTTTTATAATTTCCTATGAAGTTTTTTCGACTTTTAAAATTATTGATATACTTGCCTTAAACATAAAATATGACTTTGACATTTTTCCATTTTTTTCTTTTATTCTTCCAAAAGAAAATTATGGTCTATCTTTATCCCTTGAAGATCTGTTTTATTCTCCTGAAGCAAGTTTTGATTTAAGATTTGTAAAGCTGAGTCTTTCTTACAAACCTCTCGAAAATTTTGTTATAGGTTTTTCTCCCGGTTTCTTGATAGCGACAGAAAACAATGGCTATGGTTTTGGCTATGGCGGTCAATTTTCTTTTCTACTTAAGATACTTGAGAATTTAGAGATGGGGGGTAGCTTTTTATATTTTTCTCAAGTTGAGTGGGATATTACTCCATACGGTGATAAACTAATAGAAAAATTTCCAAATGAAATCAACTTTGGTGGAACTTTAAAAATGAATAAAGACTTATTCTTTTATTTTTCAATTGCCAATAGTTTTCTTAATGAGGTAAGTTTTACAATTGATGGGACAAAAACTACTCCCGAATGGGCTACAAATTTTATATACCTTAAACCTTCTATTGGTGTCAGATTTCTTGAAAAAAATACAGGAGGACACATAGCTATTGGTTGCTTTATTGATCATTACTTTACGGAAACAAGCATCTTAAATCAATACTACCTTACTTTTGGTTTCAGAGGTTATGGTAAAAGATTAAAATACAACATTTCTTTCACTGATGGCTACTTAATTAACTTATTTTACAGAGAAAATATTCCCAGAGAAAGTATAAACATCAGCTTCAGTTTTTATTTCTGAAACATACGAGATATTCAACATTATTACTTTTGTATCCTGTAATGGGAGACTCTATAATTTCACTTGAGTTAAGACCAATTGAATCAGCATAACTTAAGACTTTTTCTATGGCTTCACTTCTGAATTCTTCTTTTACAATACCACCTTTCGATATTTTATCTTTTTCAAGCTCAAATTGTGGTTTAATTAATGCTACAATCCAGAATCCTTCCATAAGAATATTTTTCAAAGGTAGAAGTATCTTTGTAAGAGATATAAAAGAAACATCAACTACACCTATTTCAATTTCCTCAGAGAATAGTTCCTTTGTGAGAAACCTTGCATTTGTATTTTCCATAGAAACTACCTTGGGGTTGGTTCTTAACTTCCAGTCAAGCTGGTTTGTTCCACAATCTACTGCATAGACAAGCCTTGCCCCTTTTTCAAGCAAAACTTCAGTGAAACCACCAGTGGAGGCTCCAACATCAATGGCTACTTTCTCTTTAACATCAAGTCCAAAATATTCTATCGCATGTTTGAGTTTCAATGCTCCACGACTTACGTATGGAAACTTTTCTTTTATTCTTATAGAAACATTTTCGTCAAATAAGATACCTGCTTTTGTTATAGGATTTTCATTTACTAACACATTACCAGCTAATATTTCCCTTTGTGCCTTTTCCCTTGAATCAAACAATCCTTTTTTAACGAGTATTATATCAAGCCTTTCTTTTGACATAATTAAATAAACAAATTGTTATCCGCATATTCACTTGCTTCAAGGTAAGATGCAACTCCACCTATCTCAACACCATCAATAAGTTCTTCTTTCTTAATGCCCATAAGATCCATAGACATCTGACAGGCTACAAGTTTCGCACCATTCTTTATAGCATTTTCTATCATCATTTCAAGCTGTTCTACTTTTTTCTTTTTCATAAGCCATCTTATCATTAAAGGACCTGCACCCAACATATTCATTTGAGATAATTTCAGATGTTTACTTCCCTTTGGCAGCATTATTCCAAACATCTTTTCTATGAAATTCTTTTTGACTTTAGCTTTTGGTTTTCTTAATACAGAAAGTCCCCAGAATGTAAAAAACATAGTTACTTTTCTACCCATAGATAAGGCACCGTTAGCAATAATGAAAGAAGCTATAACCTTATCAAGGTTATTATCAAAAACTATGATAGTTTTATCATTGCCACTAGCCTTTGAAATATCTCTTTTAATCTCTGCTTTTTCTATTACGGCATTTACAATTCCCCTTTCCATATTGAGTGATATAAGTTTATTACCGGTAGCTTTAGCCCATGCAACAACATCATTGTAAAATCCGGGATCTGTAGCTTTAACTTCAAGGACATCTCCAACATTAACTCTATCTATTTCTGTTTTTAACTTCATTATTGGGCCGGGACATTGTAAACCACAGGCATCAACGCTTATCTTTTTCTTTGGCATCTCAACTGAAAGAGCTACACTTTTTGAAGTAGCAAGTCCAGTGTCAAAATCCTCTCCAAATTTATCTGGATTATCCTGAACAGAAACGCTCGAAGAATAAGTAAGATAGCCACCAACAAGGTTTCTTACATTTTTATATCCATTTGCAAGTAATATTCTTGCAGCAATATAACCTCTCAAACCTACTCTACAGAAAACTACAATATCTTTATCTTTTGGAATTTCTTTCAATCTATTTCTTAAATCATCAACAGGAATATTTATTGCTCCTTTTATTGTGCCATGCTTTACTTCTTCCTCAGTTCTTACATCAAGAAGAATTGTTTTTGATAGATCAAGAGACTCTATTTCATTCCAGTAAATTGGCTTAACAAGACCTTTCAATATATTTTCAGCAGTAAAACCAGCCATATTTACAGGATCCTTTGCAGAAGAATAAGGAGGAGCATAAGCCTGTTCATAATTAAGTAAATCAAAAATAGTTCCATTCTTCTGGATAAAAGAAGTTATTACATCAATTCTTTTGTCAACACCATCAAAACCAACACACTGGGCACCAAGTATTCTACCATCTTCAGGCGAAAAGATTACCTTTAAAGAAAGGGACAAAGCATCAGGATAATATGTAGCATGTGAAGATGGATGAACTATTGTATATTGATATGGTATTTTTTCTGCTTTCAATAACTTTTCATTTGCTCCAGTTACAGCAACTGTGAGGTCAAAAACTTTTGCTATTCCACTACCAACTGTTCCAAAATATTTTAATTTATTACCATTTATTATATTGTCAGCAACAATCCTTCCCTGTTTATTCGCTGGACCAGCAAGTGGAATAAGACTATTTTTTCCTGTAATAAAATTTTTTACCTCTATTGCATCTCCTATTGCATAAATATCTGGATCGCTTGTCTGTAAATATTCATCAACTAAGATTCCTCCTTTTTCACCAATAGCAAGACCAGCCGATTTTGCAAGTTTTACATCAGGTTTAACACCTATAGACATTATAACCATATCACAAAGTAAAACTTTTCCATTTTTGAGTTCTACTTTAACCTTCTGGTTTTCTTCAGAAAAACCAACCACAGAATTGTTGAGATAGAACTCTACACCTTTTGTTTTAAGATGTTGATGAATGATTGAGGCCATTTCATAATCAAGAGGCGGCATAAGTTGGTTTGCAAGCTCAACAATTGTGACATATATTCCTTTATGGTGTAGATTTTCGGCAATTTCAAGTCCGATATATCCACCACCTACAACTATAACTCTCTTAGGATTATTTTTGTCTATATAGTTTTTTATCCTATCGGTATCATCGACATTTCTCAATTTAAAAACTTTGTCAGAATTGACGCCTTTAATATCTGGAACAAAAGGTTCTGCTCCCGGAGAAAGAACAAGTTTATCATAGTCTTCTGTATATTCTTCACCTGTCAATAGGTTTTTTGCTTTAACTGTCTTTTTATCTGGATTTATTGATATAACTTCTGTATTTATTCTCACATCAACATTGAATCTATTTTTAAATGAAGACGGTGTCTGAACAAAAAGTTTATTTCTTTCACTTATTACTCCACCAATGTAGTATGGAAGTCCACAATTGGCATAAGAAACGTATCCACCCTTTTCAAAAACAATTATCTCATCTTTCTCAGAAAGCCTTCTCAATCTTGCAGCAGCACTCATTCCACCAGCTACACCACCAACTATCAGATATTTAGCCATACAAAACCTCCTACCATAATTTAAACAAATGTGGCAAAAAAATCAATAATCCTATAATTATTGAATATAAGGCGGAAAGCAAAACAAATCCGGCAGAAATATCTTTAATTATTTCTATTTTTTTATTATATTTATTATCTATCAAATCGAGAGATTTTTCAATAGCAGAATTGATTAATTCTGAGATTAAAACAAGAAAAATTGCTGAAATTATAAAAAGCCATTCAATTTTTTTTATTCTTAAAATAAAAGAAAATAAAATAACAACAATTGCCACAAAAAAGTGGATTTGAAAGTTTTTCTCATTAAACAAAGCAAATGATAAGCCTTTGATGGCAAATTTTAAAGATTTAATAAACCTTTTCATCTAATATTGCTTTTAAAATTTCTTCAAAACTTCCATAAACATTAAGATTATTCTTAATCTCATAATTTCCTTTAAGAATATATGACTTAAGATAAGGAAGTTTTATTCTATCACTCTCTTTATCACCAATCATAACACTCTTCGTTAAGTCAATATTAAACCTTTCTGCAGCCTTTAAAAACATACCAGGTTCTGGTTTTCTATCAAGGCTTTTTTTTCTGTAAATTTCAACAACCCCATCTTTATGGTATGGACAATAAAAACTACCAAGTATTTTAAACCCTTTATTTATCAATTCTCTCTCAAGATGATCCTGAAATTTGAAGTAATCTTCTTCTGTAAATTTCCCTTTAGCAATTCCAGCCTGATTAGTGGTAATAACAAACCCATCAAAGTATTTTTCAATAGAATTCATAAATTCAAAAAGCCCATTTTTGAACTTTAAATCCTCGATTTTATAAACATAACCAAGATCTTCGTTGATTATACCATCTCTATCCAGAAAAACAACTTTAAGTTTATTTCTCTTTCTTATCTCAGAAATTTTATAAACTATGTGCTCCAGTTCAATCTGTGAATGAATTTTACCTAAGTCAATTATTTCTCCATAAATAGGTAAACCTATTGCTTTATCATTAAAAATAACATCTTCTTTACCAATTAAATCTTTTTTAAGAACAAAACAACCAAAATGGTTAAATCCTTCACCTGAAGAATTAGCTAGTAAATTAAAGTCATCATCAAGTAAAAAACTACCACTTTCATAGTCAATTTTCACTGGAATTGTTGCTCTTAAATTTTTATGAAGGTGAAATGAAAATAAGAAATTCAAATCAAAATCAAAAAATTTATTTATTACAATAACATTATCACTTATATCTTCTGGAAGAAAAGAGAGATTTTCAATATTGATAAAGTCTGAAGTTTTTTCTGAAGTTAATAGAAATATTCTATTAATTCCAGAACTTTTAAGCCAGTCATTTAACTCAGAAAACAACTTTGAATAATCAAGCTCTTTAGATAATTGAAAATTTAAAATGCAATCCAACTTTAACCCACTATCCATTTTGTTTCAAGTGCTATCATTAATTCTTCATTAGTAGGAACAAGCAAGATTTTGGTTTTAGATTCTTTTTTACTCAGATCTGCAAGTTTTCCTCTTGTAGTCTGATTTTTTTCACTATCAAGGATTATTCCATACTCTTCAAGCCCCATAACACTCTGTTCCCTGATATGCCATTCGTTTTCACCAATACCTGCAGTAAATATTATAGCGTCAACTCTACCGAGTTCAACCATATAAGCCCCAATATACTTCCTAATGCTTTTCACAAGGACTTCTATAGCAATTTTTGCTCTTTTGTCTTCATCTTTTTTTGCAAAAATATCCCTTAAATCATTTGAAATTCCAGACAAACCTAAAAGCCCAGACTTTTTGTTTAAAACATCATTTATCTCTTTTGGAGAGAGATTTTCTTTTTCCATAAGGAAGAATATTATTGCTGGATCAATACTACCAGATCTTGTTCCCATCACCACACCCTCAAGTGGAGTAAATCCCATAGATGTATCAACTGACTTTCCACCTTTAATAGCTGTAATACTTGAACCATTACCAAGATGACAAGAAATAGCATTAAAATTCTCAATTTTTATTCCAAGAAACTCTGCTGCTTTCATACTAACATATCTATGAGAAGTACCATGAAAGCCATATCTTCTTATTCCATACTTTTCGTAAAACTCATACGGAAGTGCATACATATAAGAACTCTCTGGCATAGTCTGATGAAAAGCAGTATCAAAAACAGCAACCTGCTTTGTTTTTGGTAAAATTTCCTTACAGGCAAGAATACCCTGTAAGTTTGGAGGATTATGAAGTGGAGCAAGCTCAGAATATTTTTCAATTGATTTTATAACTTTATCATCTATTAAAACTGATTTAAAAAATTCTTCTCCACCATGAACAACTCTATGACCAATAGCATCTATTTCATCAAGAGAGGAGATAAAATTATTGTTTTTATCAATTAAAGAATCAATAACCACTTTCAGTGCTTCTGTGTGGTTTTTGGCAGAAACCTTTGATTTAATCTTTTCACCATTTTTGTTATTAAAACTGAATTCGGCATCACTACCTATCTTTTCAACAATTCCCTTTGTGATAACAAGTTCACTATCTGTTTCTATGAGCTGATACTTCAGTGAAGAACTACCTGCATTGATAACAAGGACTTTCATAATATCCCCCAAGAATTAATTATTATAAAACAAAAAACCAAAAATTTCAAATTTTCAGTTTAAAAAATAATTTTAAAAATTAATTTTAAAATGAAATTCTGTAATATATCAATAATAAAATTTAGTTTTTATTCAAAATTTTCAGACTGCCAATAAAAAAACAATCTTTAATAATTTTTGAAAAAAAAAAGGACTTATGTTATAATTCTTGACCTTTCCGACACCTTTCCAGAGGAGGTCAGTATGCTTAAAGAAATTTTTAAGCCAGAGATCATTGAGTTGATAGAAAAGAAAGAATGGAAAGCATTAAAAGAAGTTTTATCTGACTGGCCACCTCAGGATATAGCGAGCCTTATAACCAGTCTTGAAGAAAAAGAAGCATTTATAGTTTTTCGTCTTCTTCCGAAGTCAGTTGCAAGTGAAGTCTTCAGTGAACTTGATGCTGAAACTCATGAAATAATTCTTTCGCAATTAACAAATGATCAGGTTAAAGAAATATTCCTTGAACTTTCTCCAGACGACAGAACAGAACTTTTTGAAGAGTTACCTCCTGAAGCTACACAAAAGATTATAAATCTATTACCTCCTCAGGAAAGAAAAGAAGCATTACAATTACTTGGCTATCCAGAGGATAGTGTCGGTAGGTTGATGACTCCTGACTATATAGCAATTAAAGCAGAATGGACGGTTGAACAGGCTATCGAATACATAAGAGAAAAAGGAATAGATGCAGAAACCATAAATATGGTGTATGTAATAGACGATAACAATAAACTTATTGATGATATTCCAATAAGAAGGCTTATAATTTCAAATCCAAAAAATAAGATTTCTTCAATAATGGATGAAAATTTTATTTCTATATTTGTAAACGAAGATCAGGAAGAAGCTGTTAGAACAATGAAGCGTTATAGACTTAATGTTTTACCAGTTGTTGATCAAAATGGAATTCTTCTTGGTATTGTTACAATTGATGATATTATGGACATTATGGAAGAAGAAGATTCTGAAGATTTCACAAAAGTATCTGGTATAAGTTCGCATGATGTTGGTGTAGATATTATAACAGACCTTCTTAAATCTCCAATTACAACACTTTACAAAAGTAGAATTTTCTGGCTTTTTGCTTTGCTTATAATGGATCTTTTCACTGGTGGAATTATAAATAGTTTTGAGACTCTTATTGGTAAATATATTGTTTTAGTAACATTTTTACCTGTCCTTGTTGATACTGCTGGAAATGCTGGTGCACAATCTGCAACACTTACCATTAGAGCATTAGCACTTGGAACTGTAAAGCCAGCTGACTGGGTAAAACTCTTTTTTAAGGAAATTTCGGTATCAACTTTACTAGGGATTAGTATGGGAATTGGAATTTCTTTTATGGGTTTTGTAAGAGGAGGCTTTAATATAGCAAGAGTTATAGTTTTGAGTATGTTTATAAATGTAGTTATTGGTTCCCTAATAGGTATAATATTGCCATTCATTTTTGCTGGTCTTAAAAAAGACCCAGCTACAGCAAGCACCCCATTAATTACAACTCTTGCTGATATTATTGGGACAGGAATATATCTAACAATTGCGACTCTTATGCTTGGGTAGGTTTTCACAATGGAATTATATATTTCAACTAAAGAAAAAAAGTTTGTAAAAAAGCCTTTAACTTTAAGTAAAATAGATAAAAAACTCGAATTCAACCTCATTAAAATTTATGAAAAAGAGTATCAGGAAATTCTTGGTTTTGGAGGTGCTATTACTGAAGCCTCAGGCTATGTTTTTTCAAAATTAAGTCAAACAAATAAAGAAATAATAATTAATAACTATTTCAAAGAAAATAAATATAATTTTGTACGTATTCATATTGGAAGTTGTGATTTCTCTCTTGGCCATTATTCCCATATTGAGGAAAATGATGAAACTTTATCTACTTTCTCAATCGAAAGAGATAAAAAATATATCATTCCCTTGTTAAAAGAAGCATTAAGAATAAAACCAGATTTAAAAATCATTGCTTCTCCATGGAGTCCACCTGCGTTTATGAAAGAAAATAAAGATAGAAATAAAGGTGGGAAATTGCTTAAAAAATACTATCCTCTCTGGGCAAAATATATAGCAAGATTTATAAAGGAATACAAAAAAGAAGATATACATATATGGGGAATAACAATTCAAAATGAACCTATGGCAAAACAAGCGTGGGATTCCTGTGAATTCACTCCAAAGGAAGAAGAGGAATTCCTTGTAAACCATCTCTATCCAACTCTCGAAAAAGAAAAACTCAAGCATATAAAAATATTCATCTGGGATCACAATAAGGAATTAATATATGAAAGAGGCTCTTCTATTTTATCAAATTCACTTGCTTACGAATATGTTTATGGGGTAGCTTACCACTGGTATAGTGGAGATCATTTTGAAAATTTAAGATTATTTCATGAAAAATATCCAGAAAAGTTTCTCTTAAATACAGAAGCATGTCAGGAGGGCGGTATAGCTTCTGATGACTGGAAAGTTGCAGAACGTTATGCACATCATATTATTGGTGACTTAAATAATTTTTCTAATGGCTGGATAGACTGGAATATTTTACTTGATGAAAATGGTGGCCCAAATCATGTAAAAAATTACTGTGATGCTCCAATTATTGCCAATACTCAAACAAATCAACTTTCTATAAGAGGTCATTTTTATGCTATAGGGCATTTCAGTAATTTTATAAAAGAAGGTGCAAAAAGACTTGCTACGAGTTCTTTTAATTCAAAAATTGAAACTGTAGCTTTTTTAAATAAAGATTGTTCTATTGTATGTATAATATTTAATCAAACAGATGAAAAACATAGCTTTAATTTGATAATAAACGAAAAGTACTCAACAATTGAAAGTGAACCACACTCGATTATTTCAATACTAATCAACCAAGAAGATAGATAATACCAGTAAGGCTTAACATACTCATAATCAAAGATACAAGCACTATCTCGCTTGCAAGTTTTTCATTCGCTCCAAAGTGAGTCGCCAATATTGAAGAATAAACAGCAGAAGGCATTGCAATTTGAAGAATGCTTACTTTAAACATTATGTCGCTAACACCAAAGATTTTCAGTATAACAAATCCAATTGTGGGAATAACTACAAGCTTAACAATACTTATTCCAAAAACAAATAGAATATTTTTATCAAGTTTAACCCTCGCAAGATTAATACCTACAAGCAAAAGATTGACAGGAATAGCAGAATAACCTATAGCTTTTACTGGCATAATAATTGGTTGTGGAAGAGTGATTTTAAATAAACTCAATAAAATAGCAAGTATCATTGCATAAAATACAGGAACTTTTAAAATATTTTTAAAAGCTATCTTATAATCATATTTGTCTCTTGAAGCTATATAAACTCCAAAGGTATTAGTGTAAAATATATAAATTATGAGAAGTATTGAAGCAAAAGACAATGCCCCTTTTCCATAAGCATATTCAATAACAGACATTCCGTAATTTCCAGTGTTAGGAAGAACAAGGGTAAGTATCAAAATTGTCTTTATATTTTTACTTAATTTGAATATTCTTGATAAAATTTCGACTGATAGCCATGTTATTACAAGAAGGATAAGTGTGGATATAAAAACTTTAAAAGTAGTAAATTCAAACAAACCATTTGCTTCAATAAGTGAAATAAAAACAAGGCAAGGAGTAAAGATATAAATAGAAACTGTAGAAAAACTTTTTTGATCAAGTTTAAAAAACTTGCCAAGCAAAAATCCCATCAGAAAAATAATAATTACAGGTATTATAACATTTATAAAAATACCAATCATCTTATTTTTTCCATATTTTTATTTTTTGAATAAAGGAGAACATTGTAGGTTTTTGAAACTTCATCACCTATTCTGATTTTTGGACTTATTTCTCCTTTGTTTCTTGCTTCGTAAAGGGCTTCACATATTTCTTCTTTGAGATTTAAAGGACTTATTGGATTGATGTATATTCTTGTATTTCCTTCAAAACCAGCAGGATTAACTATTCTTAATTTAATTGATACTCTCCATGGAGAAGGAGAACAGGAATCAAAAGGAGAATAATACCATTCTTCATTACAGGTGGTTCTGTTTGTTAAGACCTTATGAATAGAATAGACAAGATCACTAATTCCTTTTATTTCTTCAAAACTGTGTTCAAAAGGCCTGCAATTTTTACTTTTTGAATAAATAGAGATGGTGGGATAATTACTACCTATTTCTGGAACGGCAATTGCAAAGTCATTTTCAGCAATAAGTAGTCCTTCATCTATTGAAAAATTTATTGCAAAGTCATTGTATAAATTGATGTTTTGATGAAGTTTTTCTATTTCTTTTTCAAGCTGAACTCCCCACTCATCAAGGGCTACAAGTTGTCTATGTAGGTGATCAAAACTTGCTCCTGCTGGTTTAAGCCAGTTTTGAAATACACTTATATACTTAATAAAGGGATTTTGTTTCAAAAGTCTTGTTATGCTTTCTATAGTTATTAACATAAAATTAAAGTGATTTTCTTCTCCAAGTTCCCCAGAAGAAGCAAGCTCATAAGTATATTTTGCATTTTTCACATAATGTCTTCTTGCAATTATCAAATCATGACACCCATAGAAAAAAGGTTCCATTCTTTTTGTTTTTTCTTTTTCTGAAAGTTCATCAATATTTATGCCAAGTTTTCCAAGTTTAATTCTTAACATATTTTCGCAATGAAAATATCCTTCTTTTGTAGACAAGTAATTTTCCTTCCATTCTACTATTTCTTTTGGAGGCAAATAGTTGTAATTTTTTCTCCAGTAGTCATAAGTAACAATCTCAAAAAGGTTTCCTACAGTTTTAAATTCTGGAGAATTTTTACTTATAATTTCGTATGAGGGGTAGTAAATTTTATCCCACTTATCTTCATTCATAAAATAACGAAGTTTTTCTGGGGTGCAATATAGGAAGTTCTTTTCACAAAAATCACAGTAATCTTCTGGCTCTCTTTTCTCAAGATTTATTTTTTCTTTAATAGAAAGATTTATTACTGGTCCTTTTCTTCTTTCTTCTACACACCAGACTTCGGTATCTGAAAATGGATTGACCTGTTTTATTGTTCCGTCTGGCATCTTATGGTAAAATCTGTCATAATCCTTCATAAAGCCCCTAAGGAGCCTTGTCTTTAAAGACAAAGCGTGAATTATTAATTATAAAATCAAGAAGGCTATTTTTCAAATTTATGCCAATTTGATTTAATATTGATATTATGATAAAATCTTTGCTATGGAAATTTTTATTAAATCTCTTGAAGCTATTCTTGTATTGATAGGACTCGGTTTTTTTGGATTTTATCTTTTATTCAAAAAATTCTTAAAACAAGAAGTGCTTAAGATTCTTTCTCCAATAGCCATAGAATTTGCTGTCCCAGCAATGATATTTTCAGATATAATCTTAAATTTCAAACCTGAAAGAATACCAGATTGGTGGTTATACCCTTTATTCTGGTTAATCTCCTTTATTTTTGGAATATTTCTGTCTTATCTTTTTTCTATTTTTGTAAAAAAAGAGTTTAAAAAAGAGTTTCTTTTAAGCCTTATTTTCCCAAATGCTGTATTTATTCCAATAGTTCTTATATCAAGTCTTTATGGTGAAAATAGTGATATGCTCGTTAAATTATATCTATTTACTTTATTTTTCCCCGTTTTTTTATTTAATCTTTATAACTTATTCATTGACTACAAAAAAATAAAACTTAATATTAAAATCATCTTTAATCCTATCATCCTTACAACGATTATCGCTATTTTATTGAAAATAAACAATCTTGAGGTATTTATTCCTGATTTCCTTATTGACATTTCTCGTAGAATTGGGGCTCTTTCTATACCTATAATTTTACTCATTATCGGGGGAAATATTTATTTCCAGTTTGAAAAAAAATCTGAAATAAAATGGGGTGAAGTAATCTATTTCGTTATTATAAAAAATATCATTTTTCCATTAATTCATATAATGATATTAAATTCTTTAAACATTCCCACAGATGTAAAAATTCTCATATTTTTACAGAGTGCTGTACCACCTGTTACAGCTATTCCCATTCTCATAGAAAGAGAAAATCAAAACTACGAAATAGCAAACCAATATCTATTTTTCAGCTTTATACTTTCAATAATAAGCCTACCTTTTATGTTCTTAATTTTTAATTCACACCTTTGAAAACCTTATCAAGAAACTTTTCAGATGGTGGCTTAGTAAGCAAACTTATAACTATTGTAAAAATAATAGAAACTGGCAAAGCAATTATTATCGGGTCTATATTCTGAATTACAGGGCTCTTTGCTATACTATCAACACCAAAAAGCATTTTTGCAATACCAAGTGGTTTTGATTCTTTAATGTGAACAAACATCATCCATAGCAAACTTGTAATCAAGCCACTCCAGAAACACCCAAGTGCTCCCGCCTTTGTAATTCTCTTTGAGAAAATTGCTCCAACATACATTGGTAAGAATGTAGCCGCACATAAACCAAAAAAGAGTGCAGTTCCTATAGCTATAATAGCAGACCCCTGTTCAAAAAATCTCGGTAAGTAATAAGCAAGCAAAGTGCTTATGATAACAGTAAAACCCATAGCAATTTTTATAACAATAAGAGGATTTTTTGTTTTAATATTAAGACCTTTTTCAAGAAAATCCCTTCCAAATGCACTTCCCATTGTGTGAAACTGTGAGCTAAGTGTTGACATAGCGGCCGCAAGAAGTGTTACCATAAATATAGCTGTAAACCATTGTGGCATAGCACTTGAGATAAATAGAGGAATAATATTGTCTGTCTTTTTATCTACAGCAAGAAATGAAATTTTACCCAAGGTATTGTAGAAATAAACATTAGTAAGATTTCCAACTACAAATGCTCCACCTGTCATCATAAGAATAAAAATTCCACCAATGAGGTTTGCTCTATTTATTTCATGACCACTTTTTACAGTCATAAAACGGACTGTAAGCTGAGGCTGTGCAAGAACACCTATACCAACACCCATAACTATTGTTGAAACAAGTTGCCACCAGAACACAGAATTAAACTTTGGCATACTTGTCCAGCCTTGATGACCTAAAGCCCCCCATATTTTTATAGCTTCTGGCTTAAGTGATGTTAATGCTTTATGAGATTCAACAATTCCACCTAATTTTGAATATGTAAAAATAACAAGTATCAACATTCCAACAAACATAATAGTTCCCTGAAAAGCATCGGTATACATTACCCCTTTAAGTCCACCCATTATAACATAAACAGAAACAACAGCAACAAAGAAAAATAAAGCAAGTTCATAAGAGATATTAAGTGTCTGACTTAAAAATTGTGTGCCTCCAATAATTACAGAAGCTGTATAAAGTGGCATTGCAATAAATATCAATAACCCAGCCGCAGATTGCAAAAATTTTGATTGAAATCTTAACCCTAAAAATTCTGGAAAAGTATGGGCATCAAGATTATGTCCTATTTTTCTTGTCCTTATACCAAAAAGAGCAAAAGCTATGAAAATTCCTACAAATATATTCATAAAAGTAAGCCATAAAATACCAAAACCATATATGGAAGCAGCTGCTCCAAATCCAATTATAGCTGAAGTGCTGATAAAAGTAGCTCCATACGATAAAGCCATAATAACTGGATGAGTTTTTCTACCAGCAAGTAGATAATCAGTTGCATTTTTTGTCCTTATATACCCAAGATAACCTAAAAAAGCTGTTATAATAAGATAAATTATTACTACTATACCTAAAAGAAGATAGTTCATTTTTTACCTCCATTTGAAAGTTCGGGATCATGTTGTTCCCACTTTATTTCTTCTTTAATTTCTTCCTCAATATCTTCCTTAGGCTTATTCCAATTTACAATCCCATAAACCACACAGATAATAGTAGCGATGAAACAGGAAATAAAAGCAAGAAAAGCTCCGAATCCTTCAAGACCAAGCCACATAAAAACCTCCAATTATTTTTTAAATTATTATAATTATTAACAAAAAAAAGTCAATAGCTGTTTGAATATAAAAAATGATAAAACTATTGCAAAAAATAAAAAAGTATGCAAGAATAGAAATTATGAAAAAAAGAATAGCGATTTTTATAAGTACTTTACATGACGAATATCAGCGAATGCTTGTAAAAAGTTTTTCAAATGCTGCTTCTTCCTATGATGTTGATCTGATTTTTTTTGTCGGCTATAGCCTTTTATCACCATACGGTTATCAACATGTAAACAATTTTGTTTTTTCACTTGCAAAAAAAACAAATATTGACGGAATAATTGTTTCCTCAACTCTTTTTACATTTATAAAAAAAGATGAAGTCAAAGAATTTTTAGATAAATTTCAAAATATAGGAATAAAAACAGTTGTTTTTTCTTACAAAATAGATGGTTACCAATGTATATTAGTAAATCCCAAAAAAGGAATAATAGAAGCAATTGATCATCTTGTTAAAAAACACAATGCAAAAAAAATTGTTTTTATAAAAGGTCCAGTATTTTCAGAAGAAGCAAACGATAGATATAATGCTTATCTTGAAGGACTTAAAAAAAATAATATTAAATTTGACGAAAACCTTGTACTTGATGGCTTTTTTAATAAAGTAGACGGATATCAAAAAACAAAAGAACTTATAGAACAAAAGAAAATATTTCCAGATGCTATATTTTGTGCAAATGATAATATGTGTCTTGGAGTTTTAGAATATTTAAAAGAGAATAATATTAAAGTTCCTGAAGAAATAAAGTTAATTGGTTTTGATGACATTTCAGAAACCAGAACCACCATTCCATCAATAACAACAATAAGGCAACCTCTTGATAAAATGGCTGAAACTTCTCTGAGTTTATTCTTTAAAAATCAAGAAGAAAAAGAATTTGTATTGGATTCTGAACTTATAATAAGAGAATCATGTGGATGTAATGATTTTTATTCTATTAACTATAATCAAAATGAACAAATAACTTCATTCAAAGAAATTGAAAACATTTTACCTACAGAGTTTAAAGAATTTTTAGCTATTATAGAATCTATGAATTACAAAACAGAAAGAGAAACTATTGAAAATATCAAATCATTTATAAATTCTAACATAAATGATATTCCTAAGATAAAAAAAATATTTTTCAAAATAAAAAATTTTATCTTTTCATCAACTGAAGAGTTAACTACATTAAAAAATACTGAAAGGGTAATATCAATTGCCTTTTCTTATATTTATGAAATAAAAGAAAGACTTTTAATAAAAGATTTATATTATTTTTTATGGAATCAAAACAGTTTTGAATATGCAAGTCAATTTATTACTATGAGTTTTAATATGGAAGAATTAATTAAAAATCTTAAATCAACATTAAATTCAATAAGGATTAAAAATTTTTTACTCTGCCTTTTTAAGGGTAGAACAAAGTTTTACAAAAAATTTGAATGGCAAATTCCATCAAAGTCCAGAATAATAATATGTTATATGAATGGACAATTAATTGAAGAACTTGAAAATAAAATTATTCCTACTGAAAAATTAATTCCAGAAAATTTTTTAATAGAAAAGAGTTCTGTTGTTCTTTCTCTTTTTTATGAAAATGAATGTATTGGATATCTTATTGCATCTCCATTGCCAGAAGATACTATTTCTTTAACTATACTGAGACGAGAAATATCGATGGTTATAAAAGGAACTGCATTAATTGAAAAACAAATAAAAACTAAAGAAAAATTAAGACAAACCCTTTTAAAACTGAAAAATTCCAATCAAAAACTCGAAGAACTTTCTGTACTTGATGAATTGACAGGACTTTATAATAGAAGAGGGTTTTATACAGTTGCTACTAAATTTATAGAACTTGCAAAAAGAAATCATAGAGAGTTCTTTATATTTTTCCTCGATTTAAATGGTCTTAAAAAAATAAATGATAACTATGGCCACAAGGAAGGAGATTTTGCTATAAAGAGTGCTTCGGAAATTTTACTTAAGACATTCAGGCATACAGACATTATAGCAAGAATGGGTGGAGATGAATTCGTAGTTATGGCAATAGACTGTACAATTAAGGATCTTGCAAACATTGATAAAAGACTTAAAGAAAATCAAGAGGAAATCAATAATAGAATTCAAAAACCTTACAAGATTTCATTTTCTTATGGTGTTGCTCCCTATCAACCAGGAAAAATTTATTCACTTGATGAGCTTTTAGAAGAAGCAGATAGAAATCTCTATATCGAAAAAAGAAAGTTTTATTCTTAAAAAAATCTATAACATAATCAAATTCAACAACTTGACTTTTTAAACCAAAATTTTTAAATTTAAAATAGTAATTTTACAAATATGGAGGAACTCATGAAGGTTAAACCATTAGGAAACAAAGTGTTGTTAAAAGTTAAAGAAATGGAAGAAAAAACAAAAGGTGGTATTTTTATTCCTCAAACAGCCCAGGAAAAGACCCAGAGAGGTGTGGTTGAGGCTGTAGGACCTGGTAAAAAGAACGAAAAAGGTGAAATTATACCTATGGAAGTTAAAGTTGGAGATGAAGTCATTTACGACAAGTATGCTGGCACACAGATAAAGATTGATGATACCGAATATCTATTGCTTTCAAGCGATGATATTCTCGCAATTGTAGAGTAAAAAAACAGGCTGGTAAAAATCCAGCCTGTTTTTTTATACAATGTATTTAAGGAGGGTTATCTGGTTTTCTTTCTTGTAGAAATATCAAACCATACTGCCATCAAAAGTATAAGCCCTTTGATAATATATTGAAATGTAATATCAAGATTTAGGAGACTCATACCATTGTCAAGACTTGTCATAACAAGTGCTCCTATAACAGCTCCAATAATAGTTCCTTCCCCACCCATAAGGCTTGTTCCACCTATAACAGTTGAAGCTATTGCGTCAAGTTCTGCATTCACACCTGCCGAAGTTGTAGCAGCATTAAGTCTTGAAGTATAAACTATTCCAGCTATTGATGTCATTATACCCATCATCATAAACAGAAGTAAAACTTTAAGTCGGATATTTATTCCAGAAAGTCTTGCTGCTTCAATATTTCCACCAATTGCATAAAGATGTCTTCCAAAAGTTGTATTATTTGCAATAAAAGAAAATAGTAATGTCAGGACAAGCACAAGAATTATGCTATATGGAATACCCATATAAAATATCATTATAGAAGAAATTAAAGCTATAAATACTGAAATAATTATATTTTTCAAAATCTGAAGTTCCATTGGCAAAACTTTAAAACCATATTTTAACTTATTTCTTCTCTTCTGGAAATCAAATATCCAGAAAAGTATGATAAAAGCAAGACAAAAATACAAACTTGTATCATGAAATGGTAAATTTTGATTGATTTTAGGTAAATAAGCCTGCCCAATTGTTCTGAAGGCTGCTGCAGTGGCTTTTGGAGCCATCTCAAGTCCCTGAGTTTGACCCCCAGTAATACCAATTATTGCACCTCTGAATGCAAGCATACTGGCTAAAGAAACTATAAAAGCAGGGACACCTTTATAAGCCACCCAGTAACCATGCCATAAACCAATAATAACTCCTACAATTATTGTAATTAATATTGTTGGAATTACAGGCATATTGAGTCTTATCATAAGCATGGCTGCTACAGCTCCACAAAAACCAAGAACAGACCCCACAGAAAGGTCAATATGTCCAGCAACAATAATAAGCGTCATTCCTATAGCTAAAATTGCTACCGTTGCACTCTGTATAAAAAGATTTGAAAGATTTCTTGGAGTAAGATAGATAAATTCACCATAAACTACTTTTGTAATAACTGAAAAAATAAGCCATATAGCAAGCAAAGCTATAATCATAGCATACTGTCTTACATTCATCTTAAAAGCTGAAAGTATTATCTCTTTGTAATTTTTGTCCTTTGACATTTTTTCCTCCAATAATTAAATATTTGTAGCATAAGCCATTATTTTTTCCTGAGTAGCCTCTTCATAGTGAAGCTCCCCAGTTAATTTTCCGTCATGCATAACAATAATCCTATCAGACATCCCAAGAATCTCTGGTAATTCTGATGAAATCATAACAACCCCTACTCCTTTACTTACAAGCATATTCATAATATTATATATTTCATACTTTGCACCAACATCAATACCCCTTGTTGGTTCATCTAAAAACAAAACTTTTGGTTCTGCCATAAGCCATTTTGCTATAACTACTTTCTGCTGGTTTCCACCACTCAAATTCATAGCTTTTTGTTCTATTGTAGGAGTCTTTATCTTTAATTCTTCTACATACCTAAGGGTTCTTAAAATCTCCTCATTCTTGTTTATTACAGAGTAATTAGCAATCTTTTCAAGATTGGAAAGAGAAACATTATGCTGAATACTCATATTGAGAACAAGTCCGTACTGTTTTCTATCTTCTGATAGATAACATATACCATAACTTATTGCATCTCTTGGAGAATTAATTTCTATTTTTTTACCATTCAAATAAATTTCTCCCTTAACTTTTCTTCCATACGCTCCAAATATGCTCATCATAAGTTCAGTTCTTCCTGCTCCCATTAAACCAGCCACACCAAGTATTTCATTCTTTCTTACCTCGAAAGAAACATCATCACAGACAATCTCTTCTGTCTCAGGGTCAATAATTGTCCAATTTTTAACCTCAAGAATAACATCGGAAGGAGTATGCTTCTGTCTTGGAAAACGCTCTGTTAATTCTCTTCCCACCATATAGGAAATCAATCTATCCTCATTAAGTTCACTTGCTTTCATTGTTATTACTGTTTTTCCATCACGTAAAACTGTAATATTGTCTGCAACCTCAAAAACCTCTTTAAGTCTGTGTGAAATAAAGATACAGGTTATACCTCTTGATTTTAATCTTCGCAAAATTTTAAATAAATTCTCAGATTCAGACTCAGTTAAAGCTGCTGTTGGTTCGTCAAGTACAAGAATTTCTGCTTCTTTCAATAATGCCTTTGCTATTTCAACAAGTTGTTGCTGCCCTACTCCAAGATGTAAAACTTTAACACCGGGATTTATATCAAGTCCTACTTCTTTTAAAATTTCTTCAGTTTTTCTGAACATCTCATCCTTTGAAATAACACCATACTTTGCAATTTCATTACCAAGAAATATATTTTCCATTATACTCATACTTTTAACAAGAGCAAGTTCCTGATAAATAACCGCTATTTTAGCTTTTTCACTTTGTTTAATATTATGAAATTGCTGTTCAACACCATTTATTAAAATTTTACCCTCATAGGTTCTGTATGGATAAACTCCACTGAGTATTTTCATAAGAGTAGATTTACCAGCACCATTTTCTCCAACAAGAGCATGGATTTCTCCTCTTTTTACCCTGAACGTAACATCATTCAATGCTTTTACACCGGGAAATTCCTTTGATATTCCAATCATCTCAAGAATATAATCCGACATTTTTATCTCCTCGAAAAAATTTTGAGTTGCGTTGCAAATTGCAACGCAACTCAATTGTTCAATTAATTCTTGAATACATCTTCTTTCTTAAGATATCCACTGTTAATTAACACTTCTTCAAGATTGTTCTTATCAACGGCTATTGGAGTAAGAAGTATTGATGGAACATCAATTTTATTGTTATTTACTGTTTGAGTAGCTTCTGTAAGTTCTTCACCTTTAGCCATCTTTATAGCAACTTCAATTGCTTTTGCTCCAAGAAGTCTTGTATCTTTAAATACTGTCATTGTCTGTTCGCCTTTCATAATTCTTATAGCTGCTGCAAGTTCAGCATCCTGACCTGTTATAGGCACCTTACCAGCAAGCCCCTGAGCAGCAAGAGCCTGAATACATCCACCAGCTGTTCCATCATTTGGAGCAAGAACCGCATCAATCTTGTTTTTATTTGCTGTTAAAGCCTGTTCCATAAGTTTCTGTGCTTCTGCAGGTTGCCAGTCTTTTACCCACTGATCCATTACAATCTTGATCTGACCTTTGTCAGCGAGTGGTTTAATATACTTCATTGCTCCTTCCCTGAATAGCTTAGCGTTGTTATCAGTAGGAGCTCCAGCTAATACTACATAATTTCCTTTTGGAACAAGTTTTGTAATGTAAGCACCTTGAAGTTCTCCTACCTTAACATTATCAAAAGAAATATAGACATCAACATCACAATCCATTACAAGTCTGTCATAAGAAATAACCTTAATTCCTTCCTTATGAGCTTTTTCAACTATTGCTGCTGCACTATTAGCATCATGAGGAGCAAGAATGAGAACTTTGATTCCCTGTGCAATCAAATTTTCGCACTGAGCAAGTTGTTTTTGTGCATCATTGTCAGAAATCTGAACTTTGAGATCAACTCCTAGTTTTTTTGCTTCTTCTTCCATCTTGATCTTATCTCTTACCCATCTTTCTTCTCTCTGAGTAGGTAGAGATAAACCTACTTTAATACCGCCTTTTTTCCCGCCACCACAACCGGCGAGGAAAACAAGAGCAACAACAGAAAGTGATAAAACTTTCCAGAAACTTTTCATAAAAATCCTCCTAAAAATTTAAGATTTTGATTTGATTTTAATTTAAAATGAAAAACTGTCAATAACACTTATGGGTGATTTTTATGAAAAATTTGAAATCACACTTTCGGGTGAGATTTTCTATCCTTGATAAGATTAGCAAGTTCCATTCTATTTTTTACATTTGTTTTCTGGTAAATACTATAGATGTGAGTTTTAACAGTGTTGAGAGAAATAAAAAGTTCTTCACATATTTTTTTATTATCGTAACCTTTTAAAAGTAGATCAATAATTTCCTTTTCTCTCTCTGTTATTCCGAGATTTTTTAATATCTCTTTGCCATTTTCTATATTTCCAACTTCACGACCTGTCATCTTTTTTATAAGAATATCTTCATCAGCAACCTGTATATCCTCAGTAGTTATAATTTCTCCATTTCTTAAAACACTTACTCTATCAGAAATATCAAAAATTTCATTTGTTCTATGAGAAATAAATATAACAGTTTTATTTTTCTGGAGTTTGAGTTGCCTTATGACCTGTAAAAAACTTTCTCCTTCATTTTCCGATAAATCAGACGTAATCTCATCAAAAATAATTATTTTTGGATCATAAATTAAAGCCCGCGCAAGTTTGACAATCTGAACTTCCCAGTTTGTTAGTTCACTTATCTTTTTTCCCGGGAAAATGTCAAAGCCGAGAGAAGAGAAAAGCTCTTTTGTTTTCTCAAAAGATTTTCTCCAATCAATAACACCAGAAAAAGAAATTTCCTTTGCAAGAAAAATGTTTTCATATACATTCAACTGTGGAATAAGCGAGCTATTTTGATAAACAACACCTATCCCTGCTCTTTCACTATCACGCTGAGAATAAAATTTTACTGGACTACCATCTATAAATATAGAACCTTTATAACTATAAGATGGATAAAATCCACCCAAAATCTTTACAAGAGTTGACTTGCCAGAATCTTTTTCTCCCATTATAGAATGAATTTCGCCTTTTTTTATTGAGAGATTAAGATTTTTAAGAATAGATTTTTTTTCAATATTAAATGAAATTTTTTTTAACTCCAGTATATTTGGAGTTTTCATAAAAACACCTGCTATTCTAACATTTTTCTCTGTATTCTTGCTGCCTGTTCTGGATCCATCTTTGATATTAAATATGGAACAATTGATTGTCTACCTGCTTTTTTAGCTCTTTCATCCATACGTTTGAAAAGATCTATAATCATAAGATCTTCCTGTTTTTCTATAATCTTTACTGCATCAAGAGGAGGCATATTTTCTATATATTCAGCAAGCGAATCCAGCCTTTTTGAGTATGATTCTTTTTCTGATTGGGCTCTTTCGAATTCACTTATCATATTCTTTATATTCTCTTTTTCCTGAGCAATATTTTCTTTTTCTATGTTTATGTCTCTTATCTCCTTTTCAATTTTCTTTTTTTCTTCTTCAAGCCCTTTGATCTTTTCTTCAAGAAGCTGCCATTTCTTTTCAAGCTCAACTTTCTCAAGTAAATATGGGTCTTCGATCCTTGGAGTATATTGCTCCTTTAACAAAGGAACCTCAGCAAAAATCATCCTATAATCAAGTATTTGAAGAAAATCAAGTAAATACAAGGCAAGTGTTATAACTCCAATGTTAATCAGTAACAAAAATACAATTCTTTTGTTTCTATTCATATATAATCCAGCTTACTTAAAATTTTTATATAAGTTGTAATATTTTATCACCTTATCAACATAATCTTTTGTTTCAGCATAATCTGGAATGCCATTTGCATTATCTACAGCATTGGGTCCAGCATTATAAGCTGCAAGTGCAAGATTAAGATCATTGTTATATTTATTAAGCAAAAATTTTAAATATCTTGTTCCACCAAAAATATTTTCTCTTATATCAAAAGGATTTTCAACTCCTAAAATTTCAGCGGTTTTTGGCATAAGCTGCATAAGTCCCAAAGCACCTTTTGGAGAAACAGCAAATTTATTAAAATCTGACTCTTGTTTTATCATAGCTTTTATTAAGGCTTTGTCTATACCATATTTTTCTGAAGCTGAATTTATGACATCATCTATGCTTTCATTTTTATATGTTCTCTTTTGAACATCATAGAGAGAGTTTAAAATTTCTTCACTTTCTTTTTTATTCCCAATAAGCAAATTTAATCTTTTCATTGCATCATTTTCGTTTAAACCGGGAAGTGTTCCATTTTCTTCCATAACTTCTTTCAATACATCACTGAACTTTTTATCGCCAGATTTTTCTTCTTTTGGGGTAAAATTATCAATCTGGTTTATTTTAGAAAGGCTTTTATAGCCGCCAAGAGCTTTGATCTCTGAAATTCTGTTTTCTATGTCTTTTATTCTTGATATTACACCTGATATTGCCTCTATCATAAGATCCCCTCTTTATTAATTTTCGGAATTTAAATTATGTGCTTTATTTTTAATGTATGTATTTTTACCTATTTCATCAATAATTTTCTGTTCTTCTTTTTCAGCTTCTTCAAGGTACTGGTTGTATTTTTTCTCTTTAATCAATTCTACAACCCTTTTTTCCCTTCTGAGCTGGTTATATTTTTCTATTTCTTTCTCCATCTTTCTCTTTTTTTCTTCTATAACAGGCTCAAGATTTTTTATTGCCTTTTCTGCATTTGTGCTTATGTAATCAAGCATTCTCAAATTATCAATAGACAACTTCCCATCTTTTTTAATTAAAGAATCCTTATAATTTTTTACATTATTTTTTATACTTTCTACTTTATTTACCTCAAGCTGATACTCTCCACTTGCCTTAGCAAGATTAACTTTTTGTAATTCTTCCTTTTTTTCTCTAATCTCAAGAAGTTTTTGTAGATTAAAATTAAACCTTTTCATATATCTTTATATACTAACTGAAAAAAGAAATAAAATCAAGAATTTTATTATTTATTAAAAATTGGAAATATAGATTATTTTAAATTATAATTTTATATTAAAATTTTTGAAGGAGGAAATATGGCAATATCAAAAAAGACTGTAAGAGATATTGATATTAAGGGGAAAAGAGTAATAATGAGAGTTGATTTTAACGTTCCTATGAAAGATGGGGTCGTTCAGGATGATACAAGAATTAAAGCCGCATTACCTACTATTAATTATATCCTTGAACAGGGAGCAAAAAGCCTTGTTCTTATGTCCCATCTTGGTGATCCAAAAAAGGATATGCAAAAGGCAAAAGAAAAAGCAGAAAAAGAAGGTAAGCCTTTCGATGAACAGAAATATATAGAAGGTAAGCACAAAATGCTTCCTGTTGCAAAATATCTTGAAAAACTTCTTGGAAAACCAGTGGCTTTTGCTCCAGACTGCCTTGCTGAAGAAACAAAAAAAATGGTTGATAGTCTTCCACAAGGTGGCATATTGATGCTTGAAAATACAAGATTTTACAAAGAAGAAACTTCAAAAGATGAAGCAGAAAGAGAAAAGATGGCAAAGATTCTTGCAAGTTATGGTGATATTTTCGTAAATGATGCTTTTGGAACTGCCCATAGAGCTCATGCCTCTACAGAAACTATAGCTCACTTTTTACCGGCTGTCGCTGGATTTTTGATGGAAAAAGAGCTTGAATACCTTGAAGAAAAGGTTTTAAAGAATCCAGCAAGACCTTTTATTGCAATAGTAGGTGGAGCAAAGGTTTCTTCTAAAATTGGTGTTCTCGAAAGCCTACTAAGTAAAGTTGATAAACTTATTATTGGTGGAGGGATGGCTTATACATTTCTTAAAGCAAAAGGTCTTTCTGTTGGAACCTCACTTGTAGAAGAAGAAATGATACCTGTAGCAAAAGAGATTTTGAAAAAATCTTATGAAAGTGGGGTATATATATATCTTCCTATCGATCATATCGTAACAAAAGAATTTTCTCCAGATGCTGAACATAAACACGTAGCAAGAGGAAATATTGATGATGGCTGGATGGGTATGGATATTGGTCCTTTAACAGTTGAAAAATTTCAAGGGGCTCTAAAAGAAGCAAAAACTGTTTTCTGGAATGGACCACTCGGAGTATATGAATTTGAAAAATTTGCAAAAGGAACAAACGAAATAGCAAAAGCTCTTGCAAACCTGTCAAATTGTGTGACTGTTATAGGTGGTGGAGATGCTGTTTCAGCAGTAAATAAAGCTGGTGTAGCTGACAAAATGAGTCATATTTCTACAGGTGGTGGTGCATCTCTTGAACTTATAGAGGGTAAAGTATTACCCGGTGTAGCAGCTTTGCTTGATAAATAATTTTTGGAGTTATAAAATGTCAAGAAAACCATTTTTAGCCGGTAACTGGAAAATGTACAAAACTTCCAGTGAGGCAGAAAGTTTCGCAAAAGAATTTAAGTCTTTAGTCTCTGATGTTAAAGACAGAGATATACTTATCTGTGCGACCTTTACCCTTCTTCCAGTTCTTGCAAAAGAATTTAAAGGCACAAACATTATGCTTGGTGCTCAGAATATGTATTTTGAAAAAGAAGGGGCTTTTACTGGTGAAGTTTCTCCAGTTCAGCTTATTGATGCTGGGGTAAAATACGTTATATTAGGGCATTCAGAAAGAAGACATATTTTTGGAGAAACTGACACTCTCATAAACAAAAAAGTAAAAGCAGCATTAGAGTATGGATTACTTCCAATTCTCTGTGTGGGTGAACTTCTTGAAGAAAGAGAAGCTGGAAAAACAGAAGCTGTTGTTAAAACACAGGTTGTTGAAGGATTCAAAGGCCTTTCAAAAGAAGAAGCACTCAAAGTCACAATTGCGTATGAACCTGTATGGGCTATAGGAACTGGTAAAACTGCAACACCAGAGGATGCCGATAGTGTCCATAGCTTTATAAGAAAAGTATTAGCAGAAATATATGACAAAGATTTATCAGAAAAAATAAGAATTCAATATGGTGGATCTGTAAAGCCAGAAAACATTGATTCACTTATGGCAAAGCCTAATATAGATGGGGCTTTAGTTGGTGGTGCAAGTTTGAAGGCTGATTCATTTACAAGAATAGTAAAATTTAATTAGCTATAATGGTCAGGGTCGATAAAGCCCCTGACCATCTAATTATTAATTAAAAAAGACTTGATTTTTTGTTTTTTGGTGTTATAATAATTAGTGAGTTTGTGGTTCTCAAAAGGAGGATTAAACTATTAATGTCACCAAAAGTTTTTGATATTGATGCTTTAGTTTCTGAAGTTGTAGAAGAGATAATGAGGTATAAGTGGCTTGAAAGTGAAAAGGCAGGGCGAGATATTGGTGAAAATGAGGCTGCAAAAAGATGGATAACTGAACATTATGATTTATGGTTTAATGCCACCAAAGATAAATTTGTAAAAGATAGCTAATCATTTCTCTTTTTTTCATCTTTCCTTATACAAGGACAATTTATGAAAAGGTTTTTTGTTTTTTTGGGGGTGTTTTTTTTAGTTTTTATCTTAAGTTTGGCTCTTCTTGTTTTTTATTTTATTAAAAATTTTGACGCAAAAAGGTTCATTGAAATCACTTCAAAAGAAATTGAAAAAAACTATGGTTATTCAATAGTTACTGGAGATGTAGTTTTTGATATAAAATCTGGACTTGCAATAGATAATTTACAAATACTTGAAAAAACAAATAAAATTTTAACAAGCGAAAAATGCACCCTACTCTATGACCCCATATTTCTTATCAAAGAAAGAAAATTAAAAATTTTAAAGATTTACTTCAAAAAAGCTGAAATCTCTTATGAAACTATTACGAATTTTTTTAAAAAATCTAATAACACAAACAATTCAAAAATAGGCGTTGAACTTTCCTCTCTCAGTTTTGAAAATTCAACACTTAACTTTAAAAACAAAAAAATAAATATTAATGGTGATATCAACATAAAAGATGGTTTAAGGTTTAAGATTAAAGCAAATAGCAGAAATACTGGGCTTGAATTCAACGGTAGTTTAAACAATGGAAGAATTCTTGCGAAAAATTTAAATCTTAAAGAATGGGTAGAGGCAGATTTTCCTCTCTATATAGAAAATACTTCATTTACTTTCAAAAATGAAAATAAACATTTTTATCTTAAACTAGACAATTTCACAGGTAATTTTGGAAAAAATAGCATAAAAATTGACAGACAATTTAATATGAAAATATATGATAATTTTAAGGCTTATGAATTTGAAAATGTTGAATTAACTTATAATAATTCTTCTTTTTCAATTAAAAAAGCAAATTACAATTTAAAAAACAACAGTTTCAGCATAGAAGCCACAAAAAGTAAATTTAATCTTAATGAATTTTTTAAAAATTTCAGCGGTAATGCAGAGGGAAATTTTCTGATAGAGAAAAATGATAAATATAATTTCAGTGGAAATCTTACACTTAATATGGTTTCCTTTCAAACTCTATCAAATTTCAACGGTCAGATCGAAATAAACGAAAATACAATGTATTTAAAAGGAGAAGGTTTATATTCAGATATAAAATTTTCCTTAGAAGCCACTTCGGACGATTGGAATAATAAAAATATAAATGCAAAACTCTATATACCAGAATTAAATTATGATAAAATTACAAATATAAAATTTACCTCATCTGATGGAGGCAATCTTTTCAATTCCCTTAACTTAAATTTAACAATAGACAATATAAAATATAACAAAATAGTTTTAAACAATCTTAATGCAAAACTTTCAATACTACCCAAAAAAATTTTAATTGATAATTTTAATCTAATAGCCTTATCAGGAAAAATCATTGGAAGCGGAAAAATAGAAAATAATATTATGGATATAAACTTCAACTATGATAAAGCAAAACTCAATGAGTTATCAGATATTTTATTTACTGACAAAAGAAAAATATATGGAACTCTTTCTATGAATGGAGAAATATCTTTAAAACCTATCAATTTATCGACTCTTGAAGCAAATTTAAAAGGAAAAGTAATCTATGGTGAACTTGAAAATATATTTATCCAAAATCAGCTTAAAGATTTTTTATATGATGTTCCATTAGATCATGTATATTTTGACAACATAGATTTTGATATCAGTATAAAAAATTCCAGAATCAACTTCAACAATTTTGATTTTCTTAGCTCAAAAATAATTTCAAAAATAAATGGTAATTATTCATTTTCTGACACATCGTTAAACCTTAAAATTCTTCTTTCTTTTTCAAAAGACTACTTGAAAGAACTACCAAATGTCGCAAATTTAATAATACAGGGAAAGCAGCGAGATAACTGGCTGGATTTAACAATTAATATAGACGGTAGCACCAAAAAGCCAAACTTTTATTTTATTCAATAATAGCTTTCATAATCAGTTATGAAAAATTTTAATTTATAATTATAAATTTCATTTATTTTTTCTATTTCTATTTCTTTATTATTCCAGTAGTTTAAATAATTATCCCTTTTGGTTAAAATCTCAATTATATCTTTTCTATCAGAA
This sequence comes from Brevinematales bacterium, assembly GCA_037479045.1. Taxonomy (GTDB): domain Bacteria; phylum Spirochaetota; class Brevinematia; order Brevinematales; family JAOACQ01; genus JAOACQ01. The sequence goes on from JBBFLL010000002.1 coordinate 152,990, forward strand.
AGTTTGCTCTTTATTAATTCAAAATTTCCCATTTTTGGGTGATATGCTTCTATATAGACATTAGCCACTTTACCATTTAACTTCCCAAAAAGCTCACTTACATCAGTAAGTTCAGGGAAAAAAGGGCCTATATAGGCTATAACATTGACATTATTCTTATAAAGTTTTTCGATAGCTTTTATCCTTTCTTCCTGTGGAAAACTTCTTTTTTCAAAAAGTTTTCTTATAATTTCAGAGTTAACTGTGAGATAGATCAAATTTTTCTGTGAATAATTTATATCTTCTATATAATTTGAAATAAAAGGTTGCTTTGTAAGTAAAACAAAAGGAATATTATATTTCTTTAACAACCTTATTGAAGAGATTGTATGTTGAAATTGATCTTCTACAATTTGAAAAGGTTCTGTAGTTGAACCAATTAAAACCCTTTCTATGTCATTTATATTTTTAAGTTCATTTTCAAGATTTTCAAGAAAATTTTCTTTTACAACTACAAATTCACCCCATTCATCTTTTATTTTTTTTATTCCTTTGTTATACTGAACATAACAGTAATCACAACCAATGAGACAGCCTTTGTAAGGATTTAACACATAGTTTCCTAATGGAATAAGAGTTTTTGACAACGCTTTATCAACCTTTTGCAACAATATTTTCATTATTTACCTTGCAATATAAATGAATTTAAAATTGATGGATATTGGAGCTTCCCTTTTAAGTCCATCTGGCAAAGGACCAAAATTCTTTGAATAAATAACAGCATTAAGACAGGATTGATCCAGAATACTATAGCCATAAGATTTTACAACTATTGGGTTTAATACATTTCCATTTTCATCAATGCTGAAATTTATTATTACCTCACCAGTTTTAATAATTCCCTGATAATACTGAAATACAGGAAAAAATATTCGCCAGTTTTCACCAACCTTTTTTTGAATTTCAAGAAAGTAAGACGCAAATTCATACTGAATTGTTCCCAATGAGATATTACCTTCACTGTCCATTTCAATAGCAGGTTTATTCTCTGGATCAAAAAGAGTTGGCACTCGTTGACCTTCAAAAGAGAATTCTTTTTTTTCTTCTTTTTTTGTTTCTACTACACCGTCTTTATCAAGTATTTCTTCCTTTTCGATTTCTTTATTTTCTCCCATATCAAGCATATTGTATTTATTATCTCCCTTTATAGGTGAAGAGTTGATATTTTGTTTATCCGATAAAAGTGCTTTCTCTGGAATTATAGGAGAATAAGTAAAAGTTTCAACAAAAATATTTTCAATAACTGGTTTCTTTTGTTGATTAATTTTAAAAATTTTTTTTATTAATTCAAACTGTTGAATAGATAAGAAGGTCAAGATAAGATAACAATGTATGACAAATGATAGATAAATATAAAAATAAATATTCTTCTTCATATTACTTTCTCGCAATAACAACCATAGAACTTGTAAAAAACAAATCCCCAATCCTCAATTTACTCAAAAAATGATAAAATGTGATCCTCAGCCACTTAAAATAATCTTTAAAAGTCTTAAAATCTCCTCTTGATTTCAAAAGTTTAGGAACTAACCCAAATTCAACTCCCCCATAAACCTTAACCCACTTGAATCCAATATCTTTAAGAAGTTTTTTGAGATTTTTATGACTAAAATAAGATAAATGTCCCGGTAAATAATAGTGGTAATTCTTTCCAAAAATCTTTGCCTGAAGTCCAGCCATATTTGCAGTTTGAATCAATAAAATTCCACCCTCTTTTAAAGAATTGTATAGTTTTTCAATTGCAATTTTTGGATTAAGAATGTGTTCTATAACCTCTATCATTGTAATGACAGAAAAAAAATTTTCTGGCAAACTTATATCTTCTATGCTACCTATGAATATTCTATCTTTCCCGAACCTTTTTATTGCATAACCACCTGAATATTCCGAAACCTCAACACCATAAGGGAAAAATCCATTTTCCTCTGCAACTTTCAAAAGCCCACCAAAAGAACAACCAACATCAAGAAAATTTTTATTAGAACCTTGAGTTTTCTCAATTTTTTTAAGGATTTTAATCCTTTTTTTCCAGACATATCTTGCAAATTTCTCGCTTTTTCTTTCATCTATATAAGCATATTCCTGATTCTGTGAATAATACCCTTCTGTGTAAAATTTATAGGCATTTTCTTTGTCTATATCCTGAAATAAATAGCCACAATTTCTGCATTCAAAAATTTTAAAACTCGGAGTAAAATTATCTATAATATATTTTTCGATTATTTTGTTTGAAGAACACAACCTGCAATCCATAAATTATCCCTTTATAAATTAACTTGAGTTAGTAAAAAAGTCAAAATAATTGGAACTATCTTCATTAATTACACTATTGATTTTAAACATATATGGACAATTGAGAATTAAATCTTTCAAGATTTGATTAAATCAAAATTTTTGAATATAATATAAAAGAGGGGTATTATGTTAGAAATAAAACTTGATTTGCCTGTTGCAGGCAATAACGACAAAACCACCTATGATGTTGCAATTGTTGGCGGAGGACCTGCTGGACTTACTGCTGCAATCTATACTTCAAGAGCTTTACTTAATACAATTGTTTTTGAAAAACTGGGAACTGGTGGACAAGCAGCTATTACAGACCATATTGAAAACTATCCGGGTTTTCCTGAAGGCATAAATGGTTTTGAACTTTCTCAAAAAATGGAAGAACAGGCAAAAAATTTTGGTGCAAAATTTGAATTTTCTGAAATTAATAAAATTGAAAAAGATTTTACAAAAAACTGTTTTATTTTATATTCAGGAAATAAAGAATTTTTTGCCAAAACTGTGATAATAGCAACCGGAACAACTCCAAAAAGGCTCAATGTTAAAGGAGAAGAAGAATTCTGGGGTAGAGGTATATCAACCTGTGCAACCTGCGATGCTGCTTTATACAAAGATAAAGTTGTTGCAGTTGTAGGTGGTGGAGATTCAGCATTAGATGAAGGACTATTTCTCACTCGATTTGTAAAAAAACTCTATATAATTCACAGAAGAAATGAACTCAGAGCTGTGAAAATTTTACAAAAAAGAGCAATGGAAAACCCAAAAATAGAGTTTATTTTAAACTCTGTTGTTGAAGAAATCATTGGCGAAAATAAGATTCAAAAAGTAAAAATAAAAAATGTAAATACTGGTGAAACATCATTTCTCGAAATTGAAGGCTTGTTTATTTATATAGGACTTGAACCAAATACAAAGATGATAGAACATATAAACAAAGACGAAACTGGCTATATAATAACAAATGAAAATCTTGAAACAAATATCCCGGGCTTATATGCCGCTGGTGATTGTAGATATAAAACATTAAGACAGGTTTCTACAGCAGTTGGTGATGGTGCTTTAGCTGCACACAATGCAGAAAAATATCTCGAACATCTCGAATGTAGTATTAATGCAAAGTAAGGAGAAATTGAATGAAATCTGACGAAATCAGACAAAGTTTTCTTGATTTTTTCAAAAGCAAAGGACATACTATTGTTAAAAGTGCTTCATTAATTCCAGAAAATGACCCAACATTACTATTCACAAATGCCGGAATGAATCAATTTAAAGACGTATTCTTAGGAGTTGGAACAAGAGAATACAAAAGAGCTGCTGATACACAAAAATGTATGCGGGTTTCTGGGAAGCATAACGATCTAGAAGATGTAGGTAAAGATGGCTATCATCATACATTTTTTGAGATGCTCGGCAACTGGTCCTTTGGTGATTATTATAAAAAAGAAGCAATTGAATGGGCGTGGGAACTTCTTACAAAAGTCTGGAAGTTACCAAAAGATAAACTTTACGCTACTGTTCATCATACAGATGATGAAGCATTTAAACTATGGGAAGAAGTAACTGACATAGATAAATCTCACATACTTAAATTTGGAGATAAAGATAATTTTTGGGAAATGGGAGCTACAGGTCCTTGTGGACCATGTTCTGAAATACATATAGACAGAGGTGAGGAAGCCTGTGATAAGAAACACATAGAAGGCCATAAATGTTCTGTAAATGGTGGATGTGCAAGATTTATTGAGTTATGGAATCTTGTTTTTATTCAATATAATAGAAATGAAGATGGTAGCCTCTCTCCTTTACCAAGCAAACACGTTGATACTGGAATGGGTTTCGAGAGAATCACAAGTGTTATTCAGGGTAAAATTTCAAATTATGACACAGATATTTTTGAACCGATAATCTCTGCAATCGAGAATCTATCAGGTAAAAAATTTGGCAAAGACACAGAAACTCCAATAAGAGTAATCGCTGATCATATAAGAACCTTAACATTTGCTATGTCTGATGGTGTTATGCCTTCAAATGAAGGTAGAGGTTATGTTATAAGAAAAATATTAAGAAGAGCTATAAGATACGGAAAATATCTTGGTTTTGAAGAACCTTTTTTACACAAGATCACTTCAAGCGTTGTTGAGAAATACAAAAATGTCTTTCCAGAATTAAAAGAAAGAGAGGAAATGGTTAAATCCTTAATTTACTCAGAAGAAGAGGCATTTTACAAAACCATACACAGAGGCCTTGATAAATTAAATGAAATAATTGATAAATGTCATAAAGAAAACAAAAGCATAATTTCAGGTAGTGATCTATTTATGCTTTATGATTCACTTGGTTTGCCTCTTGATTTTATTGAAAGTATTACTGAAGATGAAAGACTTAAGCTTGACAAAGATGGATTTAACAAACTTATGGAAGAACAAAAAGAAAGGGCAAGAGCAAACTGGAAGAATGATGCTTTCAATGTAGAAATTTTGAAAGGAAAAAATATTAAAACAACCTATACAGGTGAAAATAAATCTACTGATAACTCAAAAATAATTTTTATAATTCAATCAACTTATGAAAAAGATACTATAAAAGAAAATGAAGAAGGTGTAATAATAACTGAAAAAACTCCTTTTTATGGTGAAAAAGGTGGACAAATTGGAGACAAAGGTATAATTTCAAAAGAAGATGGTTCAACTTTTGAAGTAAGAGATACAAAGATTTTTGAAGATGCCTATCTTCATATTGGAAAAGTTATAAAGGGTTCGTTTAAAAATGGAGATAATGTAGTATTAACAATAGACGAAGAAAGAAGGAAATCAATAGCAAGGAATCATACAGCAACACATTTATTACACAAAGCACTTAAAAAAATTCTTGGAGAACATGTAGCACAGGCTGGTTCACTTGTTGGTCCTCAAGGTTTCAGATTTGATTTTACTCACTTCAAAGCAATGACAAAGGAAGAAATTGAAAACGTAGAAAATGAAGTAAATAGAGCTATCTTATCAACACTCCCAGTTTCAATTTCCTATCTTCCCAAAGAAGAGGCTATAAAGAAAGGAGCTGTTGCAATTTTTGAAGAAAAATATGGAGATATAGTAAGAATAGTAGAAGTGGAAAACTATTCAAAAGAACTCTGTGGCGGCTCTCATGTAAAAAATACAGGTGAAATAGGGCTTTTCAAAATAATTTCTGAGACTTCTATTTCTGCAGGAACAAGAAGAATTGAAGCAATAACCGCATTTTCTTCACTCGAAAATTTCAGAAAATATTATAATTTGTTGAATGAAATTTCAATCACTTTGAATTCAAAAGAAGAAAAAATCTTAGAAAAAATAAGAACTACCCTTGAAGAACTGAAGGAAAAAGAGAAAGAAATATCCGATTTGAAAAACAAATTATTGTCATATGAACTTGACAAAATAATAGAAAAGTGTGAAAATTACAATGGTGTAAAAATGCTTGTTGAAATTCTTGATAAAACTCAACAGGAACTCGTAAGTATAACTGATATTTTTAAATCGAAAGTAGATAAAGGAATTGTATTCTTACTCTCAAAAAATGCCGACAGAGTTAATATAGTATGCGGAGTAACAAAAAGCATAATTGATAAAATAAAAGCCAAAGAAGTTGTCTCTGAAATAGCAAAATTTTTGGGAGGCGGAGGTGGTGGAAGAGATGACTTTGCTCAGGCTGGAGGTAAAAATCCAGAGAAAATAAACGATGCCTTGCTTAAGGCAAAAGAAATAATTAAAAACAAATTATCGTGATATGATTATTAAAATTTAAAATAAGATAAGTCAAGAAATTTTATATACTTCCGATAAAAAATAAAAAAAGTGGGAGAAGCTATATGCCAGAACCAGAAGATATTCAGTTAGAAGAAGAGGCTCCACAACAGGAAGAGGCTCAACCTAAGGCGGGATTTTCTGTTGGCAAACTGATAGAGTGGCTGCTTTCGAATATGATTCCTATTATTATTGCTGTAGTTTTAGCTACAATTATTTCATTTTTAATGATAAGAGGTAGTCTAAGCAAAAAACAGGAAGAAGAATATAAAACTGTGAAACTTGCTCCAAAACCAGCCCCACTTATGATATTCAAACTTGATGAATTCAGAATAAATACAGCCGATGTTGATGAATCACATTTTGTGAGAATAAAAATAAATCTTGCATATGACAGCAAAAATAAGAAACTCGCTGCAGAACTTGCTCAGAGAATAGAACAGATAAGAGATATAATAATAAGAATTTTGAATTCAAAAGAAAAACAAGACATAGATGAACCAATAGAAAAAGAAGAATTAAAAGAAGAAATAAAAAAGCAAATTAATAACATTCTATCATCTGGAGAAATTGAAGATATTTATTACGATGAATTTGTAATCTCTTAAAAAATTAAAATAGAAGGTTAAAATATGACTGAAATTCTTTCACAGGATGAAATTGATGCATTATTAACAGCAGTGTCAAGTGGTGAAAGTTTTCCGGCTGCTGAAGCAACAACTACTACTGCAAAACCTGCTCCGGGTGCAAAGAGAGAAAAGAAAAGACTTAAAGTTTATGATTTCAGAAGACCCGACAAGTTTTCAAAAGACCAGATCAGAACATTGCAAATGATGCATGAAACATTTGCTCGTTTAACTACTACATCTCTTTCAGCACAATTAAGAACACTTGTTCACGTTCACGTCGTATCTGTTGACCAGCTTACTTATGAAGAATTTATAAGATCAATTCCTTCCCCTACTACACTCGGTATTATAAATATGGACCCTCTCAAAGGAAGTTCAGTCATAGAACTCGATCCAAGCATCACTTTTGCAATTATAGATAGACTTTTTGGTGGAAAAGGTGAATCACTCAAAACAAACAGAGAATTAACAGATATTGAGCTTTCAGTTATAGAAGGTATAATTGTTCGTCTTCTCGGAAATTTAAGAGAATCGTGGGCAAACGTGATTGATTTAAGACCAAGACTTGGAAATATTGAAACAAACCCACAATTTGCACAGATTGTTCCACCAAACAGTATGGTGGTATTAACGACCTTTGATACAAAGGTTGGTGATGTAGAAGGAATGATGAACTTTTGTATTCCCTATATAACAATAGAACCAATAATAAATAAACTTTCGGCACAATATTGGTATTCAAGTATCAGAAAAGGTATAACTACAGAAAACCTTGAACTTATAAAAGAACAGATAGAAGATATACCAACTCAAGTGATTGTAAGGCTTGGAGAAACAGAACTAAAATTTAAAGAAATTTCGCAGATTAAAGAGGGTGATATAATAAGGCTTGATAATCCAGCAACCTCTCTTGCAGAAGTTATAATAGGAAATAGCATAAAATTCAGGGGAAAACCCGGTGTAGTCGGTAAAAGAAGAGCTTTGCAGGTTCAGGAAGTTATCTCAACCATTACTGAAGATATGCTTCAGGATATTTTGATGGGAGAACAGGAGTAATTTTTCTAAAAAGATTCTCTTTTCTTCCGATAAGCATATTAGTATATTTGAATTAATAAAACTAAACCAGAAAAGGAGGCAAAGATGAGTGATGGAACTCTTTCTCAAGATGAAATAGATGCATTATTGCAAGGTACTGATGAATTAATGACGGAAAGTTTAGGAGACTCATCAATAAGTAATTTTGGTGGTGGAAGAAGTGTCTCCGCTGATGCTTTAACAGATAATGAAAAGGCAAATTTAGGAGAAATATTAAGAGAAGTTGGAACTGCTGAGGCAAATATAATTTCAACTCTTACTGGATTAAATTGTACTTTTGGGTCTCCTTTTGTTGATACAGCTTCTATTGACACCATAAGAAAAGACTTAAAGGGAAAAATTTTAGTCGCAAGAGTTGCACTTACTGGTGGTGTAAATGGGGAATGGACTTTTGTTGTTCCTGATAAAAGTGTACTTTCTATATCAAATGTTTTAATAGGACAGGAAGATAATACAGAATTAACAGACCTCATTAAAAATACATTTACAGAAGTAATCACTCAGATGGTTAGCTCAATGGTTTCTGTTATTACCGAGAAGATAGGCAGACAGATTACACCCGGTATCCCAAATGTAGAAGTTCTTAATGATTCTTCTGCTTTAACACTCGGTGGTGGCCAATTCTTTGCAAGGCTCAGTAATCTTTTTAATTTACAGGATAAAGGAAATTTAAAGTTTTTCTCAATTATTCCTGTAGGAATGGCAAGAAATATATCAAACACATACAATGCCGCCAAGAGTGCTGCAGCAACTCAGTTTAAGGGACCAACTGTCCAGCAAACTGGTGTACCAGTAAAGAATGTGGCATTTGAACCTTTACAGATGGGTGTTGCCTCTGAAGGAATGGGAAATATTGCACTACTTCTTGATGTTCCGATGAGGGTTACAGTAGAACTCGGTAGAACTGAGATGACTATCAAGGAAATTTTAGGGCTTGGTGAAGGTTCAATTATAGAATTGAACAAACTTGCTGGTGAACCTGTAGATATTTTAGTTAATGATAAACTTATAGCCCAAGGTGAGGTTGTTGTAATCGATGAAAACTTTGCAGTAAGAGTAACAAAAATAGTAACCCCAATGGAAAGAATTTTTGAAGGAAGTGAAGGTAAAATTTAAGACTTATGTATAAAACTATCTATGGACCTGTTCCTTCAAGAAGACTCGGTATTTCACTTGGGGTAGATATAATACCCCATAAAATTTGTTCTTTTAACTGTGTTTATTGTGAATGTGGTAGAAATACTCTTTTAACAACTGAAAGAAAAGATTTTGTTCCTATTGAGTTAGTTATCTCTGAAATAGATGATTATTTATCAAAGAATCCAGCTCCAGATTATATTTCAATATCTGGTTCAGGAGAACCAACTCTTCATTTAAGACTTGGAAAACTTCTTTCAGAAATTAAAAATAAATTTCCCAATATTAAATTAGCACTTTTAACAAATTCAAGTTTGCTTAATATTAAAGAAATAAGAGAAGAAATTTATCCTGTTGACCTTGTTCTGCCTTCACTCGATGCAGCGACCGATGAGGCATTCAGAAAAATAGATAGACCTTTCGTAGCAATAAAACTTGAAGAAATAATCGAAGGAATAGCAAGCCTTGTAAAAGAAATGAAGTCTATTTCAAAAGAGAAACAAATATGGCTTGAAGTATTCATTATTGAAAATATTAATACTGATAAAAAAAATATTGAGGCGTTAAAAAAAGCAGTAGAATATATAAAACCTGACAAAGTTCAACTTAATACCCTCGATAGACCCGGAACAGAAGATTGGGTAAAGGCCGCTTCAATAAAAACCCTAGAACTAATAAAAGAACAATTAAATCTACCAAATGTAGAAATAATATCTAAGTTCAAATATAGGGACGAAATAAAACATTACAGAACTGATGTTGAAAACACAATACTTGAAACACTTAAAAGAAGACCTTTAAGACTGGAAGATATTTCTGAAGTTCTTGGCATCTCAAAAGAAGAAATACAAAAGTATATAGACATTCTTATCAATGAAAAAAAAATAGAACGAAAAACTATAATTATTGATGGCCTTTATCAAGTTTTTTATAGCTATATAAGTTAATTTTCTTGAACTTTTAATAAAAATATTTCAAAATATTATACGGAAGTTTTAAATGAAAGATGTTCAAAACGAAAAAGATTTAAGAAATATACCTATCAATAAAGTAGGTGTTAATAATGTAAAATATCCTCTGAGTGTTATTAACAAAGAAGGAAATATCGTCCATACTGTTGCTACAATAAATATGTATGTTGATTTGCCACATCACTATAGAGGAACACATATGAGTCGATTTCTTGAAATTATAAGCAAACACAATGTTAACTTGGATTTCCAAAATCTTGACAACATACTTAAAGATATAAGAAAAAAATTTGATTGTAAAATAGCACATCTTGAGATAAGTTTTCCTTATTTTGTTTATAAAAAAGCTCCTGTCTCGAAGATAACATCCCCTCTTGAATATGAATGTAAAGTTGAGTGTGAAATGAATGAAGATGAGAAACTCAAACTCATAACAGAAGTAAAAGTCCCAGTTACTACTCTCTGCCCTTGTTCAAAAGAGATAAGTGAATCGGGAGCTCATAACCAGAGAGCCGACATAATAATAAAAATTAAGTCTTCAAGACTTGTATGGTTTGAAGAATTAATTGAAATAGCCGAAAAAAGTGGTTCAGCACCTATTTTTACTCTACTTAAAAGAAGTGATGAAAAATATCTTACAGAGCATGCTTATAACAACCCAAGATTTGTAGAAGATGCAGCAAGAGAAGTCGTTTTAAAATTAAGAAAAGATAAAAGAATCAAATGGTATTCTGTTGAAGTTATAAGTTATGAATCTATTCATAAACATAATGCTTATGCCTGTATTTCGGAGTCATTAGATGAAAATAGAATTTAAGAAAAATGTTTCCAGCGCTATTTCAAAACAAACATCAAAAAAAGAAGAAAAAAAGATAAACTTTAAGGAAATTATTGAAAATTTTGAAAATGAACCCATTCTTTTCAGTAATATTGATGTTGAAAATCTCAGTGGTGAAGATGTAAATGAACTTTCTGCTTTAATAGAAAAACTTGGAGAAAGACTTTCAGATAGCCCTACCCTTGAAAATTTTTATTCATATAAAAAAGCTATAAAATTTCTTGTAGAAATTGCCAAGAAAAATTTTGAATCAAAAGAGACAATATCAAGAATTTCATTTTCAAAACAGAAATTATACAAAACAATAGATATAATAGATGAAAATATAGCAAAAATTGCCTCAATGGTATTAGCTCAGGAGAAAAATAGACTTTCCTATCTTGAACTGGTTAACAATATAAAAGGACTTATAATAGACTTAATGCTATAATTTTGACTAATTGTAAAAAATACTTTATAATATTTTTTCTTGAATATTATAGTTAAAGGAAATTAATGAAAAACAATATAAAGCTCATAATTTTTGATTTAGGAAATGTAATCTTTAAGATAGAATCGGATAGAACATTTCTCTACTGGAGTAAGCTGACATCTCTTGATGTTTCTTTTCTTAGAGAAAATTTTTTTTCAAATGGTGATTATGATGCCTACGAAATGGGTGACTTGTCCGAAGATAGATTCAGAAAAGGCTTTAATCACAAAATAAACTTTAATATCTCAAAAGACGATTTTTCTATTGGACTTAATCTTATGATTGTTGGTCTTAATAGTGGAATAAAAGAAATTTTAGAAACACTTTCTGAAAAAGTTTTTCTTGCTGTTTTAAGCAATACAAATAAAACACACGAAAAATATATTCTTCAAAATTATACATCCATACTCACCAATTTTGAAAAATTATTTCTTTCACATAGAATCAAATGTAGAAAACCAGAAGAAAAAGCATATCAAACTGTCCTTTCATATTTCAAAGTTTCTCCATCGGAGGCTGTATTCTTTGATGATCTTATTGAAAATATAGAAGCTGCCAACCGAATAGGTATAAATTCATTTCTAATTAAAAATAACGACATAAGCATAATCCCTGAAATTTTAGAACAATATAAAATTTAAAAACTCACCTTATAAGAAAATTAATCATATTTCTTGCAAAATTTAATTTAATAAAATATAATTAGTTTGCCTGCTAATTATTCTTTCCTTCGATGTTTATTTAAGTTTAAGATATTAGGCATTTCTTTTTTAAAAATTTTAAAGGAGAAAACAATGAGGTATTTATTTTTAATACTACTTTTGCCTGCCTTTATATTTGCAAATTTCAAATATTTCCCAAAGCTTTATCAGTTAAAAACAAAATATTTTGATATAATTTATTCCGAAAATTCAAGAGAAACAGCTTTTTATATAGCTTCTTTTGCAGACGAAACTTATGAAGAAATACAGGGTAAGTTAAAATCAAAACACAAAGAAAGATTTAGAGTAGTAATATCTGGCGACGTAGAAGAGGCAAACGGTTATGCAAGTCTTACTCCTTCTTATACAGTAATATCAATATACAATGCATTGCCGCCTATTGATTCAACAGTTGCAAATACAAAAGAATTCTTCAAAAGAGAATTTCTTCATGAATTAACACATGCTATCTCTCTCAATATAAGAAATGATGTAATGGAAGTCGGAACAAAAATTTTCGGAAACTGGCTTTATACAGCCTCAAGTATGCCTCTCTCAATGATTGAAGGTATAACTGTAAGTTTTGAAAGTTTAGATGGAACTGGTAGAGTAAACTATCCATTAATTAGACAACAAATCCAACAGGATATTTACGAAAAAAAGGCAAGGACTCCATCTCAGGCTAATGGTTCTTATGATGGTTATCTGGCAAGACAGAATTTCTATCATTATGGTGGATTTTTCAGCCACTATCTACAAACAAAATATGGAATGGAAAAGTATGTCCAATTCTGGAAAGCTACACTTGAATCACCAATAGCTGGTATTGGCAGCCCAATCTTCATTAATTCTTCTCTTTGGGCTTTTGCAGTTTCTGTTGATGAATTAAAACCTTTTGCAATGCATCCACCATTACTTATAGAAAATGTTTTTGTTTATCCACTTGCTTTTTATTCTACGTATGGCCGCTCAATTGATGAAGAATGGAAGGATTTCTTAAAATATATGGAATATAAAAAAACTTTAATAGAAAACACAAATACACTTGTAGAAAAAGGCTTTCTTATTGAATACCCTGTTATAGCAAATGATAAACTATATTTTATTGATCACGGTGATGAAGGAATTGTAGAACTCGATCTTAAAACAAAAAAGTATAACTATATCTATAAAGGAGAAGGTATAAACTCCATAGCAATATCAGAAGATGGGAAATATTTAACAGTTTGTAGAACTTATTATCAAGATAGAAAAAACGAAATTTTAAAAATTTACGCAAGAAAATTTGATATTTCAAAGAAAAGTTTCGTTGACAAAAAGATAGAAAGTGTAAGGGAAGTATCTTTCTTTGGTGAAAATTTAATTGGAATAAAATTAAGAAAACATTTTACAGATCTTGTTTTGATTTATAAAGATGGCAAAATTGAAACACTTCTTAAAGGAAATGAAAATACTATTTTTGGAACACCATATAAACTTAACGAAAACGAAATAGTATTTTTATTGAACTACAAAGGTAAAATGCAAATTGGAAGATTGAATATTAAAACGAAAGAACTACTTACTCTTCAAACGGATATAAATTTCCTGAGAAACTTAAGTGTATATGAAAACAAAATATTTTTTTCATACAACAATGGCGAAGGATTTTACAAAGCTGCATATTGTGAGAAAGATAGTCTATACTTAGACGAAAGGGATTTTTCTGGTGGAGCATTTTACCCTCTCTACAAAAACAAAAATATCTATTATGTAGGTAAATTTTCTGATGAAGATAGATTTATGATACTTCCAGAGCCTGAAAGTTTAAAACAACAAAAAACAAAATGGGAAAAATTAACCTTAGAAGAGGATAAAACTCAAGAATACATGGCAACTTTCACTTCAAAAGAAAAAAATTACAATCCTTTCTTTGATCTTCTTCCACATGCATGGATACCTTATATAAGTTTTCAAGGAGAATCCTTTGAAAGGGGAATTGATGGTTTTGGGCTTATGATGTATATTACAGATCCATATAGATTCAATACTGTAAGAATCACAGGTGTATATAATACAATTATGAACTTTCCGAATCTCAACATAAGGTGGGAAAGCTCAATGTTGCCACTTCATTTTTCATTAACAGGTTATGATGAATTGAAATATGATCTTGATTTTAATGACTATTTGAGGTATACGGGTGGAATTTTTGATATATGGTATACTTTTAATGCCGATTCTCCAAATAAATATTTAATTATTGGAGAAAAGATAAACTATAATCAGACTCAACTTGATATTAAGTATTTATTTAATCAGGGTAGAGTTCATCCATATGAATGGGACTTTACATTTTCAAGATATTTAATATTTACTACCTATTCAAAAATAGCTCTTTACTCAATGTATCACCCATATAGACTTTATGATTCAATGAGAGGTATTGAAATAAATTTATACTTTGACTACTATAAATCTCTTACAAATGATATGGGAATTGATACTAATAGTTATAAAGTTGAAGCCATGCTTGAATATTATCCTTATATTCTGCCACTTGTTTTCAACTTCTTTGGTGGCTATAGTATAGAAAAAGCCTTCAGACTATCTAAAAATGTAAGATTTGTAGAAAATTATTTCCTTAAAATGAGAGAATATGTTTCAAATACAAATTCATCAGACTGGTATATAGGAAGTGATATAAGTTTGAGAATTCTTAATTTTGAAATTCAACAGGGTCCAACCTTTATACCATTTTTATTCTTTAATAGATTATTCTTAACTGCTGGTTATAGAAATGCCTATCTTAAAGATGAATACTATCATACAGCCTATTCAAGAATCAATCTGGTTATGCCTTTTCTTGGTGGCTCTGGAGGACTATCTTCTTATAAATTTAATGCATACTTTGAGGGTTATTGTGCAATTAATGATAGTAAATTTGGTTATAGCTGGGGGATAGATTTTCTTAAACAATTTAACGAAAAATAATTTTTCTGGAGGTAAATATGAAAAAAAACTATATTATTTTCTTTAATCTTCTCCTTGCTTTCATAATTATTTCGTTAATTTTATTTTTAAATAGAAATAGTCTTTCAAAAGGAATATTTGATAATACCTTTAAATTTAATAGCCCCTATCTTGTTGAAAGTGACAGTGATAACAATCTTTATCTATTAGATAATCGTTCCAAAAGAATCTCAAAAATAGATAAAAATGGAAAAATTGATTTTGTTATAGAAGGCGGAAAGAGAAACAAAGAAGACATATACCTTGTATTAGATATGAAGGTTTATAATAATTATGTCTATGTTGTAAATGTGATTGTTGATTTAGTTGATGGTTATGCTGGAATTTATGAAATAAAAAGATATAATAGCAAAGGAAAATATGATAAAACCTTATTCAGATATGTACGTAATAAAGAAGAAAGACTCGGTAGAGAAGCTGAAATTATAGCTGGAACACTCCAGATTGTTGATGACTATATTTATTATGTTTTTTATAAAAAGAATTCTGGAAGTATCTTATATAAACAGAATATAAAAACAGGAGAAAAAACTCAAGTTTTATCAATTCCTGAAAAACTCTCCGCAATAAGTATGAGTGGAACAGAGCCTGGAAATATATACTTAACAAAACTCAATGGTAAAATCTACCAGATAGATAAAAATGGCAAATTAAGAGATTTTTTTTATATTTCTCCATCTCCTCTTAAGGCTCCATGGGGTATAAATTTTGATAAATCAGGAAACATTTTTATTTCTGATATTAAATTTCAGGGAATATATAAAATAACTACAAATAAAAAACTTACTGAACTTACCTCTTTTGAAAAAATAAAAAAAGAAGGATATGTTGTAGATAATGTGATATTAAGATATTTTTCTATAAACCCTCAAAATGAAATGCTTTACATAGTTGATGAATACAACAATTCTATTCTTGGTTTTTCAAAAGATGGTAAGTTGGAAACAATTGTATCAAATGCAAGATTATCATCTGGCTTTATATTTTTCAGATTATTTTTGTGGCTTCTTGTTATTATAGATATCTTAATACTTGTTCTTACATCGTGGTTATTTTACCAGAAAATAATAAATAAAAGAATCTCTCTTATTGTAAAGATGATTTTCACATTAATACCAATAGTTATAATTTCAATTATTGTAATTTCATTCAGAATATATGGAGAGCTTTATAAAAGACAGGAAGAAAGTTTATACAATAATGTGGCAATGATTGCTCAAATAGCCTCAGAAAAGATAGATGGAGACGCCCTTGAAAGAATAAACGAACCAAGAGATTTTATGGGAGACAATTATATAAAAATTTTAAACCAGATGCATGCAATTATGAATGATAATGCTGACCCATGGAATGCTTTACCATACTCAAGAATATATAGAGTATTTAACAATCTATTCTATATAACCTGTGATTGGTCTTCAAGATATGGAGTATTCTACCCCTACCCTTATGCTACAGAACTTCACAAAAATGCATATTATAAAGGAGTTATAGGTTATACAAGATATACAGATTTTGACAGCGACTTAATAGTTGGAGTAGCTCCTATCAAGAATAAAAAAGGCAATATAGTTGGAGTATACGAAGTAATAATAGATGGATATGTTATGGACGAAGTTAATACCATATTCAGAAGGCAGCTATATCAAGGTTTAACTGTATCTATCATAATATTTTTAGCTATATCAGTCGGATTTATTTTGTTACTTATGATGTCGTTAAGAAAATTAAGAGACGCTATCAGGAGTATTTCAAGTGGTAAGTGGGATACTACAATCGAAATAAAAAGCAACGACGAAGTTGGAGATTTAGGAAAAGGTTTCAATATAATGGCTGGCTATATAAGAAATTACATTAATGAAATCACAGAACTTAATAAGGTTTACTTCAAGTTTGTCCCTAATGAATTCTTGAAATTTCTTGGAAAATCAAACATAATAGATTTAAGACTTGGCGATCAGGTTCAGAAAGATATGACAATCCTATTTTCCGATATTCGTTCTTTTACAAGTCTATCTGAGACAATGTCACCAGAAGACAACTTTAATTTCATCAATGCATATTTAAGAAGGGTTGGACCTCTTATCAGAAAAAACAAAGGCTTTATAGATAAATATATTGGAGATGCTATAATGGCTTTATTCCCTGAAGATGTTGAAGATGGAGTGAAAGCTGGTATATCAATGAGACAAAAACTTTATGAATACAATGAAAAAAGAAAAGAAAAAGGTTATGTTCCAATAGATATAGGTGTAGGTATAAATTCTGGTAAAATTATGTTAGGAATAATAGGAGAAGAAGAAAGAATGGATGGAACTGTTATCTCCGATAGTGTAAACCTTGCTTCAAGGCTTGAAGGCTTGACAAAACATTATGGAGCTGGTATCATAATAAGTGAAAATGTATTGGAAAATATAGAGAATTTTGAGAATAAATATAACCATAGATTTTTAGACAAGGTGAAAGTAAAAGGTAAAACGAAACCAATTGCTATTTTTGAAGTCCTTGATGGCTGTAATGAAGAAGAAAAAAATCTTAAACTTAAAACAAAAGAAGACTTTTTCAAAGCTATAGAATTATACTATAATAAAAAACTTGAAGAAGCGTTAAAAATGTTTAATAAAATTCTTAAAATAAATCCTGATGACAAGTCTATCTCATTATATATCAAAAGATGTGAAAATTACTTAAAGTATGGTTTACCAGAAGGCTGGGAAGGAGTTGAATCACTTACAGAGAAATAGTTATGAAAGAAAAACTTTTACTCCATACTTGTTGTGCCCCATGTTTGACCCAATGTCTTATGGTGCTTTGTGGGAATGAACCTTATGAAAGAGTTCTTGAAGATAAACCAGACTTTGATATTTTAATTTTCTTTGACAACCCCAACATTCTGTCATACGATGAATACATAAAAAGAAAAAATGAAGTCATAAAATTTGTAGATATATTTAATAGCACTTACAAACTCAATATTTCATTTCTTGCCGACAATTATTCAGATAGAAGAAATGAATGGTATAATATAACAGAAAAATATAGTAAAGAACCAGAAAAAGGAATAAGATGTCATCTATGCTACGAATACAGGCTTCTTGAGACATTCAGGATAGCCGAAAGATACAAAATCAAAAATGTAGCAACAACACTTACATTAAGTCCATTAAAAAATACTCTTAAAATAAACGAAATAGGTTCAAAACTATCAAAAGAATTTAACATAAAATATCTTAAGAGCGATTTCAAAAAAAACGAAGGATATAAAAAATCAATAGAAATATCAAAAAAATATAATCTCTACAGACAAAATTTTTGTGGCTGTGAATGGTCTATAAGAAAAACTCAATCATTTTGATATTCAATAAAACTCAATTCAGCGTTGTCTATAATTCTTTTTACAACATCGGTGGGATTTTTTAATATTAATTTTCTTCCTTTTGAATCATTATACTTACCTGCCATTATAAGTAGACTTATAGCTGCAGAATCTATGTAATTTACTTTTCTCAAATCAAAAACAAAAAAAGACGTTTTATTCGTAGCAATATCCTTTTCTATTTCAACCTTGATGTTATTAAGAAAAAATATAGTAAAATCCCCCTCTATAACATACTCTGTAGCATTGTTTGGTAAAACATTTCTGTTATATCTCATATATCCTCCCCTTCATCACCATCTCTATTCATTATAAATAATATTTCACATTTTTTCAATAAATTTTTTAAAAAATTTTTGACATCTTATTTGACTTTTTAACTATTTGATTATAAACTGATAGAGTTATTTATCCATTTCTATAATTTCATCTCTTGGGGTAAATAATATTCCAACCAGAGGAGGGAAAAATGAGTGATGTTTTAACATTTGATGAAAATGAAGTCCAGAAACTTCTTGAAGAAAACGGCTATGAATGTAGTAAACTTGAAAAAGGCTTTATTGCCAAACAAAAGGGATGCTGGCCACTTTATGTTGTTGTAGAACCAAAGTTTGATGAAGTCCATTGCTATACTTATTTTACATCAAAACCAAACAACGATAGAGCAGCTTTTCTCGAAGCAATAAATAATTACAATAGAAGAACAACTCTTACTACATTCAAACTCGATGACGATGGAAATAGTTTTGTTGTTCGTGCATTGCCATGTCGTGGGGGATTATTCAAAAAACAACTTCTTCAATTAATCAAAGAAGGTGATATAGAAATAAATACTTTTGCACCAGAATTTTTGACTAACTTTGTTGAATAGTTTGTGCAAAACTCTGTGCATTTTTGTGCAAATAGGGACAATTTGCCTTGAAAATACAATCATTGCAGAAAGGTTTCTTTTTGCACAAATTTTTGCCAAGTTCTACAATTAAAGCATGATATTCTTTATAAATAAAGCTGTCTTTTGGAAGATTTTCTTCAAAAAAATTTCTTATGTCTTCATATTCAAAATTTTCATTTATCTTTCCAAGTCTTAAGAAAATTCTTTTTGTATATGCATCAACAACAAATACTGGCCTATTAAATCCATAAAGAACTATTGAGTCAGCCGTTTCATAACCAATCCCCCATAGGGAAAGTAAACTTTGTCTTAATTCATAAGTTGAAAGTTTTCTTAATTCATTTATGCTTTTCTCCTTCAAAAAATTAGTTAAAATTTTTAATTTTTTTGCTTTTTGATTGTAATATCCAGTAGGTTTGATTAAATTTGATAATTCTTTATCTTCAATTTTGACTATTTTATCTATAGAAAAGACATTATTCTCTTTAAGATTAATGATAGCAGAGACAACATTTGTCCAGTTAGTATTTTGAGTGAGTATAGCACCTACCATTATCTCAAAAATTTCATCATCTGTTCTTTCTCTTTCCATAAATTCTTTTTTATATAAACATTTTTCCCCTTCTACAATAGGCCACCAGTTTTGTTCTCCGAAACTCTTCATTAAAATCCTATATATTTCTATCAAACTCATTATCTTTCCTTGAAATTTAATAAAAGTTAATATAAAATTATAAATTAAAGGAGACTATTTTGTCAAAGATAAAAATTTTAAATTATGGAATAAAAAATTTTTTCAACAACTATTCAGACAAAAATTTAATCTTTTTAGGTATAATACAAAAAAACTGGAGAAAGATAGTTGGTGAAGCTATCTACTTTCATAGTTTACCTTACAAACTTACAAATAATAAATTGTTTGTCTATGTTGATGATAATTTATGGCTAAGCGAACTTGCTTTAAATCAAGATGAAATAAAAGATAAAATCAATTTTTACATTAAAACCAACAAAATAGAAAAAATTTTTTTTAAGTTTAATCCAGAAATAAAAATAGTAGAAAAAAAGGAATCCTCAAATAAACCAAAAAAGTTAATTCTTCCACCAGAAAAAGAGAAAGAAATAGATAACATTGTTACAAGCATAGAAAATCCAGAATTAAGAAAGGCTTTAAAGCACTATTTTACACAAATCTCCTTGATAGAAAAATAATTAACCAGTTAAAACACTTTCTTCAGGTAGTCTCTGCAAGATCTTTTTGGTTGTCATACCGAGAGAAAATATCACAGTTATTGTTCCTACTCGGCCTAAAAACATTGTAGTAATAATGAGTATCTTACTTATTGCACTTAATTTTGGTGTAATACCTGTTGAAAGTCCGACAGTTCCAAAAGCTGACACTACTTCAAAGACAACCTGTCTTATTGAAAACTGAGTTTCTATAAGGGAAATTAAAATCGTCTGTAGTAATACAAGATTAAGTGATAATATAAAAACGACAAGGGATTTTCTTATAGAATCAAAACTTATTTCCCTCTGGAAAAGGTTAACAACTTTTCTGTCCCTCAAAACATTTATTGTGTTAAAAAGTATAACCGCAAATGAAGTAGTTTTAATACCTCCACCTGTAGAACCAGGTGAAGCACCAATAAACATAAGGATGCAGGTGAACAAAATTGTGGAATTTTTTACCACTCCATAATCAATGGTATTAAAACCAGCTGTCCTTGGAGTTATTGAAGCAAAAAAAGAAGCAAGTATTTTACCAAAAATATTCATATCTTTAAGAGTATTATCATATTCCATAAGGAATATAAACAAAGCCCCAAAAAATATTAAAACAAATGTTGTTGTCAGAACAAGTTTTGTATGAAGATTCAACCTTTTCTCTTTCTTTTTTATAATATTATAAATATTATAAAGAACAGGAAAGCCTATACCACCAACAAAGATGAGAAACATTAAGTTTATATTGACAACAAAATTAGTCTTAAAACTCATAAAACTATCAGGAAATAACGAAAAGCCTGCATTACAAAATGCATTTATAGAATGAAAGATAGAATAAAAAATTGCTTTATCTATAGGTAAAAGTTTTTTAAACTCTGTATAAAAAACAATTGCCCCCATTCCTTCAAAAAAGATTGTTATCAATACTATAAAAGAAATAAACTTATAGATAACAGAAACATTATCAGCACTTAAAGCATTTTTCAAGGTAAGTCTATCAAAAGCTGATAACTTCTGACCAATCAAAAAAGAAAAAAAGGCTGTAAAAACCATAAGTCCAAGTCCACCAAGTTGAACAAGACAGATTAAAACAATCTTACCAAAAAGTGTGAGGTCCCGACCAACATCAATGACAGATAGCCCAGTCACACAAACAGCAGAAGCAGCAGTAAACAAAGCATCAAGATATTTTATTCTTATAGTATTTGAAAAAGGTAAATATAGAAGTATACTACCTGTCATAATCAACACCAGAAAAGAAATAGATATAATCGTATATGGTTTAATTTGAACTTTCCTTCTCTTTGAGAAATCAACATCAAAAGATCTTAAAAAATATATTATAATCACAATAAGAAGAAAAATTTTAATAAAAAGGTTGAAATGAACC
Organism: Brevinematales bacterium; assembly: GCA_037479045.1. GTDB lineage: Bacteria > Spirochaetota > Brevinematia > Brevinematales > JAOACQ01 > JAOACQ01. Next base: position 174,840 of record JBBFLL010000002.1, read on the forward strand.
CCATAAAAATCAAGTTTTATATTGAATTTTATAAGAAATGGCAAAATAAATAAGAAAAACAAAGAAGTAAAAAATGTAAAAAAACTCATAAATGAAAAATAATAGATTTTTGTCTCTTTACCTTTTAGAAAAGATAATGTTATCTCAACCAGAGATATTATTATCAGTGAGGACAAAAGAAAATAATTTAAAAAAAGATCACTTGCATTGAATAATATCATCCACAAGATAATTATTATATCAGTAATAAAAATGAAAAACTTAATGCCTCTAAAATAAATCATAATCTACTCTAAAAACTTGTGTTATACCCAACAGTAAGAATTCTATTAACCCTTTGTGAATAAAACTCATATTGAAAAACAAAATTAAAAGTAAATTCTTCTACTGGTTTTAAAGAAAATATAAGAGATGGCAATATTCTGTCACCTCTATCAAAAGATAGATAGATATTTTCAATTGTTAATCCGAGAGTAAAAAAACTACCAGCCGATAGAGAACCACCTAAAAACAAAGAAGAATTTGTAGGATTTTGTGCCTCAATGGGTAATAATGGATAACGTACACCAAATGCAAAAAAGTCATTTCCACCAAAGAGAGAATAACTCCACCCCATTGTTGTAAAAATGCTATATATTGTAGCAGATTTACCATTCTCAAAAAAATATGTGCCATTCTTTCCATAAGCAGTATTATCAAAACCTATTGACCAATAAAATGTCTTAAAATTATTGAGAATATTTAATTTCATATATGCACCTGGAATATTAACAACAATATCTCCAGAACCTATTAAGTTGTCAAGATTTTCAGTAAAACCAATTTCAAATATATCGAATATACCTACTACAAATCTTGTATTTATTCCACCATTTTCATACATTCCAAGTTCACCATAAAACTCGCCTTTTGAAAAGGTTATTGGAGTTTGAACAGAACCTATTTTTTTAAGCGTTTGAGAAGAACTAACCCTGCTTAATTTAGGCTTTTGCTTTGGAGATTCTTCAACCTTATTTTGTGGTGTAGAACTCTGCGGTTCATCAATTATGAAATCATCTGCATATATATTACTCAAAAAAATCAATAAAGTAAAAAGCATAAACTTTCTCATTTTATATACCTCTCAGAGTTATTATCGGAATAACTTGAAAAAAATAGAGAAATAATATATATTAAAGACTATGAAAAAGAAAACTCCCGTTGTCACGATAGTAGGTAGACCAAATACAGGAAAATCGTCGCTTTTTAACCTTATAATAGGCAAAAGGAAATCAATAGTACATGAAGAAGAAGGCGTAACAAGAGACATTAATACTGAAATTATTAAAATTGATGATTATCTCATAACAATTTGCGATACAGCTGGTTATCTTGAAAGCGAAGATAGTTTCAATCAAATTGTAAGAAAAAAAGTTGAAGAAGCTGTACACAACACTGATTTAGTTTTATTGACAATTGATGGAAGAGAAATCCATCCAATTGATTATGAAATTGCAAAATTTTTAAAAAAACTTAACAAAAATGTTATAATTGTAGCAAACAAACTCGATAATAAGGATATGGAACATATGGCTTTTGAAGCACACTCTCTTGGCTTTGAGAAAATAATACCTTTTTCTGTCCTTCACAAGAGAGGTTTAAATACCCTGAAAGAAAAAATTATAGAAAATCTGAAAGAATTAAACAAGCTAAAGACAACATTAGACACAGAAGAAGAAATAAAGATTGCAATAGTTGGAAAACCAAATGTAGGAAAGTCAATGCTTGTAAATGCAATTCTTGGTTATGAAAGAAGTATTGTTTCTGAAATTGCAGGGACAACTCGTGATGCGATAGATGATATATTTAAATTTAATGGAAAACAGATAAGACTCATAGATACAGCAGGTTTAAGAAGAAAGTCTAAAGTTGAAGAAAATATAGAATATTTCAGTAATGTGAGGGCAATACAATCAATCGAAAGAAGCGATGTAGTTATTCAACTTATTGATTCAACATCTCCTATAACTCATCAGGATAAAACTATCACACAGACCGTAATATCAAAAGATAAACCTCTCATCATAGCATATAACAAATGGGATATTATACATAAGACAAATGAAGAAAATTACTTTCTTATGGAAGAATATAAAAGAAAACTTTATGATGAAATACCAGCTTATCCATTTGTTCCAGTTGAATTCATTTCAGCTAAAGAAAAATATAAAATACAGAAATTATTAAATACTGCTTTAAAGGTATATGAAGATAGCAAATTCAGGGTTTCTACTTCAGTCTTGAATGAATGGCTTGAAAAAAACATCAGAGAAAGTAATGTAGAATATCCGATTTCAGACCTCAAAGTGTATTATGCAACTCAAATTGACGTTTCTCCTCCTCATTTTGTATTTTTTATTAACCACAAAAAACATTTAAAAAAGGATTATAAAAGATTTCTTGAAAATAGGTTGCGTCTTGCTTTTGAGTTTACGGGGGTTCCAATAAAAATTACATTTAAAGAAAAGGAGGATTAAATGCCAGTTAAAAAGTCCGTTCAAACAAAATCAGCTACTACAACAAAGAAAACAACTGCCAAAAAAACAACCACGAAAAAGTCAGTGGAAATGCCAAATCTTGAGAATTTTCTTGCTGAAATTCAAAAAAGAGCATATGACCTCTATGTTGAAAGAACAAGCAAGAATTTGCCTGGTGATGAACTATCAGATTGGTTAAAGGCAGAAAAAGAAATTAAGGACAAATACGGAATTAAATAATAATTAATTATATCCGATAGTTTAATTGAACTTCATAGCTTGAGGATATATGAAAAAAATTTTTTTCTTTATTTTTTTATTCATTAATTTAAATCTTTTTTCAGACTTTAAAGATTTTGGTTATAAACCTCTAAGAGAGAAGATAAAATATAAAGAGGATTTTTTCAGGCTTTATAATGTATGGCTTTACAAAGACCTTGATTCAATAAGTAGAAACATTTATTTTCTCGAACTTGCCTATGTTGTAAGTTTTGACCACCCAATCAGGGCACTTATTCCTATAACAAATGAAATACAGTATGAAAGATACAAGAACATCCTTATGATGTACATTACTCTTATGTTAACAAAGGAATATATTGATTATGCCTATATGTATGTAAAGGAAAATATTTATTTCTATAATGAAGAATTTTTTAAAGACTATCTTGATGGATATGATATTGCAGAACATTATCTCAATTGTGCTTTAAAATACTGGGAAGAGGCATTAAATTTCGCAAGAATAGCAGATAACATAAAAGGATACAGAACTGAACTTCATTATATGGAAGACCAACTCTACAGAATAAAAACAAATGATTTAAATTATGAAAAAATAATTAACAACCTTATGTCAAGAATTAACAAAAATAGAGAAAAAATAAAAAATTTTCAAAACAAATAACCTTTACAAAATTCCTTCTTTACTTTATAATACATAAAGTAAGGGGAGGAAATTATGCATATTCCAGAATATCTTTTAAAAGGTTCTGTCTGTCCAGTAAGTGCGGCAATGGGAATCGCTGGAGTTATTGCAACAACATATTTTGTTTTCAAATCAAAGGAAAAAATCGATATATTAAAATTTGGAATTATAACTTCATTTGTATTTCTTTTACAGATGCTTAACTTCCCTATCTCAGGAGGAACGTCGGGACATTTTCTGGGGGTAGCTTTTTTAATATTCTTACTTGGTATACCTTATGGTATACTTTCAATGTCAATTATCCTTGCTATTCAGGCTATAGTATTTGCAGATGGGGGTCTTACAACCTTAGGGGCAAATATTTTTAATATGGCTATTGCTGGAGCTATTCCAGTAATTCTACTTTATAATTATAAATCAAATAAATTTATAATATTTTTATCTTCTGTCCTATCTATCTTATTTGCCAGTTTGTCCTGTTCAGTTTTTCTTTCTATCTCTTATCCTGAAAATACATTAAGGATTTTTTCTTCGATGATGGGGATTCATTCTTTAATCTCAATATTTGAAGGTATTATTACTATTGTTGCTCTTCTTTCTTTTTCTTTTATATTTGAAAATATTTCTTCTACTCCTGCTAAATATCTTTCAGTAGCTGGACTATTCATAGTATTTCTTTTGCTCACTCCTTTTGCAAGCAATCTCCCTGATGGACTTGAATGGGTAGCAGAAAAATATAATCTCTTAAAAGAAAATGAACCACTCTTTGTAGCATTAATTCCAGATTATTCTTTCAAAGGTATTCAAAATGAAATATTAAGCACTATACTTGCAGGAACAGCTGGAATATTAATTACATTATTAATTTCTTCAGTAATGATGTTGATTTTAAAAGCAAAACAAGTTAAAAAGTCAATACAAGGGGCATAAATGTATCTTTTAAGAGGTATCCCAATCTCACGAGGGATAGCTATTGGCAAAACTTTAATCAGATATGACATAATGAAAAAAGTCAACCTATCCCAAATAAAAGAAGATGACAAAAAGGCAGAAATTGCAAGATATCTTAATGCAATAGAACAGGTGAAAAATGAAATAACAAATCTTGTTTCAAATAAATCTGGTACATTAAATCAGGATACTATACAGATTTTACAATACTACAAGGTATTATTGGAAGAAGACTTTTTTATAAAAAATGTCATAGAAAGAATAGAAAATGACTTATACTCAGCCGACTCAGCACTTGTATATGAACTTGAGGCAATAAGAAAACAATTTGAAAAAATTGAGGCAGAATATTTTAAAAGCAGATTTCTTGACTTTAAATCAATAGCAGATAGAATAATAAGAAAGATGAATGGCGATCTTGAACTTGGAGAAATTGCAGAACCTATAATCATAGTTGCAGAAGAAGTTTCTCCAGCAGAGATGCTTCATATCAAAAAAGAATTTGTGATAGGTATAGCTACAGAATCGGGTAGCACAACATCTCATGCAGCAATAATAGCAGAATCTCTTGAGATACCTGCTGTATTTGGATTAAGAGATCTATTCAATTATATTAAAAAAGATGATAATCTTATAGTAGATGGATACAAAGGTCTTGTAATAGTTAATCCAGATGATGCAACAGTCAAAGATTACAGACATCTTCAGAAAAGTTATCAGAAGAAAGAAAAAGAAATTATTCAGGTTGTTAATCTTCCTTCAAAAACAATTGATGAAGAAGATGTAAAAATCTATGCAAATGTCTCAAATTCTATGGAATTAAATATTGCAAAGAGACATCAGGCAGAAGGAATAGGACTTTTAAGAACTGAACTTCTATTCATTGCAAATGAAAAATTTTTAACTGAAAAAGAACAATTTGACATATACAAGGAATATTTGCTTATCTTTCAGGGCAAAGATGTGACAATAAGAACCCTTGATATGGGTGGTGATAAATTTTTTGAGAATACCACCTCAAAAGACCCAAACCCATTTCTCGGCTGGCGATCTATAAGAGTTTTACTTAAAGAAAAAGAAAAGTTTAAACAACAGTTAAGAGCAATAATAAGGGCAAGTGTATTTAATGACAACATAAAGATAATGATACCGATGATCTCAAGCATTGAAGAAGTTCGTAGAGTAAAAGAAATATATAAAGAATGTGAAGAAGAAATCAAGAATGAAGGTAAGCCTTTCAAATATAATATTCCTCTGGGAATAATGATAGAAATACCTTCAGCAGCAATTCTTTCCAACCATCTTGCTAAAGAGGTTGACTTTTTTAGTCTTGGTACAAATGATCTTGTTCAATATACACTTGCAGTTGACAGAAACAATCAGTCTGTAGCAGAGTATTATCAACCACTCAATCCAGCAGTTTTATATTTAATACATTATACAGTTGTTAATGCAAATGCAAACAACAAACCAGTTTCAGTATGTGGAGAAATAGCAAGAAATCCACTATATTTAAGACTTTTACTTGGTATGGGAATAAGAAATTTTAGTGTAAACCCAACTTATATACCACTTGTAAAATCAGTTATAGTTAATTCATCAATTGCTGACTGTAAAAAACTCTGGAACTCCGTCAGAAACTTAAAAACAGCAATAGAAATAGAAAGAAAATTAAAAGATGATTTAAAGAAAAACTTCCCAGAAATTTATAACTCATATTTCTACGAAAGTTAATTTATTTTACCCAGTTAACTTTTACAGAAGCAAACTTTATTTCTTCATACTCTTTTACAAAGTTATCTATTACCTTTTGAGCAACCTCTTTGCTATCCAGCTTCATTTCCTCGAGCGAACTTACTTCTATAGGACACCCTGTGTTTACAATGTTAAGAGCCGTATGAATAAGTCCTGAAACAGGGCTTAATGTTGCTATTGAAACAGATAATTTTTTGCCTCTGTAATATAAGTCATCACCCTTCCTTGAAATTTTTATATCTGGATTAATAGATTCAATTGTTTCCTTTATTATGTTAATAAACAATCTCTGTAAAGCCACAAGCCCCTTTATCTCAAAACCAAATACTTCTATTATAAAATTAAGCATTTTATCAGAAGATATAGGCTCATTATTAATCACATCTTCTATATCAACCATCTCCGTCAATTTCACTTCAACAGGACCTATAAAACCGACAATACTATCACCAGCTATCTTAAAATTTTTATAAGCAAAGTGAGAGGATAGTTGACTGCCATCATATTTAATTTCTTTTTCTACAAATATTCCTTTCATTTTTCAAAACCCCACATATTTATCTTTAAAAAATCTTCATAGAAATTATTCACCTTTAATGCTCTTTTAAGTCTTTGACAGGATTCACACACTCCACACATTTTAACACCATCATTATAGCAACTCCATAAGTATTCAAAGGGTGCTTTTACCTTAAAACCTTCTTTTACAATCTCACTTTTTATCATATCAATTGTATAGCTATAAACTTCTGGATTATAAAGTGTGGAAAACTTAAGGGAACTATTAATTTTCTTCATGAATTTTTTTGAATTGTCTGGAAAAGTTTTTGCCTCTTCTTTATTAAAACCAACAATGATATAGTCTATTTCATAAACTTCACAAAATGAAGCCGCAATATTGATAAAAAGCCCATTTCGATTAGGCACCCATACGGCTTTAGCTGTCTCTTTTGTATAATTATTATCCTCAAACCTTTTTTCATCAAAAGCTGGGATATTATTCTTTTTTAAAGCAGAAGAAATATCTCTGAGAAAATCAAGCTTTATAACTCTGTGTTCAACATCAAACTTTTTTGCAACCATTGAAGATGCCATAATCTCTTTCTTGGCCGAAGCCTGTCCATAATCAAAAGTAAGAATAAGTTTTACTTTCATTTCATCATAAGCCTTTTTAAAATTAACTATCGAATCAAGTCCC